>JBPCXK010000358.1:0-2603 GCA_051008635.1 Gammaproteobacteria bacterium | reverse complement strand
GATAACATTCATCCCAAAATCTGGCGCCAATGGCGACGACGCCGGAAAGTCTGGCATCCTTGTGCTCGTTGGCGTAGTCATCGAGCGTTTTCGGAACCTCATGTACGCCGCGTTTGATGGGCTCGAGCGAGCGCGTGGACTTCGATCTGTTTATGCATAAAAACAACGCATGTTCGTTGGCGTCGGGGCAAATTCCGGATTGTTCTTTCATTCGCTAATCCTCTATGGAGCCTGCAGCGAGCCCTTAGTAGCATCATTGTGAGCAGTCTTCCAGTTGCGCCCGCCAGCCGCGTCCGGGTCCAGGCTCAGGTGAATAGCACACGGTTGCGCCGGCGGCGACAACCGACAGTGCTGCCGCGAGCACAAACGCATAGCGTAGATCGTAGTTGGCCACCATGCCGGCGAACAACGCACCCAGCGCACCAACGCCGTCCATCATCGCAAATGCGAACCCGAGTGTAGTCGTCTGGCGTCGTTGCACCAGATCGATCATCATCGCCAATAGCACGGCGCGAACCCCCACCAGGGATCCCATCGCCGCGATAAGGCAAACAGTCAGCCATAGCGATTGCTTGCTCAACACAAGCAAAACAAGCAGCACGAACGCGATGAGCAACACGCCGGCAGCTACCCACTTCCTGCCGGCAGAATCGGAAAGCCTCCCGAGTAATGGTTGAGACAGAGCGCCCAGCAACCATATTGCCGCCAGCACGATTCCGGCGCCGGTAAGCGAGTAGCCGCTGGCATCCTGGAGCAGTAAGGCTGCCATGCTCAATCCACCCATCATCGCCATGTTATAGAGCACGACGATGGCGATAACGTGCAGGCCGCCAGGTTGAATCCATACCCGCAGTGTCTGCGCGAGGTCGGATAGCGTAACGCCCGGCTCACGCGTAGGCGGTATACGAGGTATGGCTCTCGTGAAGACAATCCCCATGATAACGGCAGGCAATACGGACAGCTCCAACACGACCCGCCAGTCGAACATGGCAAGCAGAAATCCGGCGCACAGTGGGGCGCCGACCTCGGCAAGCGTTCCGCCCAGCGCGTGAATGCCAAGCACCTGTGCGCGTTGTCCCGGCATTTGCTCGATCATGATACCGGTAGCGATCGGATGCCACGCAGCGGCGCCGAGGCCGGCAATTCCAAGGAGCAAAGCCAATAACCAGAAGCTCGACACGTCGGCTGCGGCGTAATACCCGATCGCCACCCACCAGAAAGTGGACGCCAGGAGCACCCCGCGGTTTCGCACATGATCGCTCAGCACGCCGGCGGGAAAGTAGGCGAGACTGGCCCCGGCGCTGTGAATCGCGATGAGCAGCCCTACCTGTGCGGGAGACAGACCCATGGATAAGCCGATCGCCGGGGCCAGTATCCACAAAGCCGCCGCCGGCCAATCGTTAGCGAGATGCCCGATCGGGAACGTGATGAGTGTAAATCGGGCGCCACCGCGTGCGACGGTGTCCGGTCCGGCGCTGCGTTGATACCGTCGGAAGCTGATCATGGTGATTTAGTATCAGAAATGATAGGATAATACTACATCGAATAGTATAGGAATCTATCTCGTCACAGCAACCCCTTTCAATTACGATATCGATCCAGGTCTCATATCCGGAGAAACGCGCGCATGTCACCGAGCCCGCTGGTGGTAGTCTCATCCCGTGGCAGTGAAGCCGACGGCAAGTCTTCACCGACCCCAATCGACCTGGGGGCGCGTGTCCGGGAGTTGCGCACAGAACGTGGCTGGAGCCTCGACGAGACAAGCACGCGCACCGGACTGTCCCGGTCCTCGCTGTTCAAGATCGAAAAAGGCCAGATGTCACCCACGTTCGATGCCCTGCAAAAGCTGGCCAGGGGGCTCGAGCTGGAAGTCCCTCAGTTGCTGGTGGCCCAAAGCGAAAAGGGGGCGGAGGGTCGCCGCTGTATCACGCGCAAAGGGGAAAGCGCGCGGTACGAAACGGACAACTACGTTCAGGTCCCGCTGGCGGCCGATCTTGCGCGCAAGTCTTTTCTGCCCTTCGAGTTGGTGTTGCGTGCACGTTCACTCGATGACTTCGACGATTGGGACCGCCACGACACCGAAGACTTCATGTACGTGCTGTCGGGTACGATGATCCTGTACACCGAGCATTACGAGCCACTTACCCTGCGAGAAGGCGACAGCGTTTACTACGACAGCCGTATGGGGCACGCCTGCGTGTCGGGGGGCGACAAAGACTCGGTCGTGCTGTGGATCAGTTCGGGATGACAGCGAGGATTGCGTCGGCACGACGGCGAGCTCAGTTGATGTCTACATCCACCAGCGGCACGGCATATGCGCTAAGCGGCCCGGAAACCGCGCCGGTAGTCGCGCTGATCCATGGCATCGGTGTAAACCAGCACCTCTGGCGCGACTACCGATCGGCATTGTCGGAGCGCTATCGCGTGCTGAGTTACGACTTGTATGGCCACGGTGAGAGCATGCGACCTCCGGCCATGCTGTCGTTGACGCTGTTCGCGGCGCAACTGCGAGAGCTGCTCGACGAGCTCAACATCGAGCGCTGCGCCGCAGTGGGGTATTCCCTGGGTGGCATGATCAACCGCCGCTTTGCAATGGACTACCC
>JBPCXK010000357.1:0-2928 GCA_051008635.1 Gammaproteobacteria bacterium | reverse complement strand
GCCTATGACCGTTGCGCCTTGCGCCGCGAGCGCCCTGGCAATGGCCTTACCGATGCCGCGGCTGGCGCCGGTAACGAGTGCGATTTCGTCCGTGAGGAGTGTCATGTTGCGTCCTCGCCTGCGAGTTCGAGCGCTTTGTCGAGACTCTCGGGATCCTGCACACAGATTCCCTGCACCGATTTGTCGATGCGTTTGTTGAGACCCGTCAAGACCTTGCCCGGCCCGAATTCGACGATAGTCGTGATGTTCTCACCTACGATGCGCGCGATGGTTTCGGTCCAGCGCACGGGATGGCAAACCTGCCGGCTCAAAGTATCGACGATCGCCGCCGGGTCGTCGAATGTGGCCACATCTGTGTTATGGATGACCGGCACTATCGGCGGACCCACGCTGATGCCCGCCAGCGCCCGCGACAGGCCATCGGCGGCCGGGCGCATGAGCGCACTGTGCGCCGGCACGCTCATCGGTAGCAACTTGGCGCGCTTGGCGCCCGCCTCGCTCGCCAGTTTCATGGCGCGTTCGACAGCATCGACATGACCCGCAATCACGGTTTGCTGCGGCGAGTTGAAGTTCACTGCCGAGACCACCTCGCCCTGCTGCGCTTCCGTGCATATTGCGCCGACCTGTTCTTCACTCAGGCCCAGGATCGCCGCTATCGCGCCTTCCCCTCTCGGCACGGCCTCCTGCATGAGCCGCGCCCGCTCGCGGACGACCGTCACTCCTTCAGCAAAATCAATGCTCTGTGCGCAGATGAGCGCGGTGTATTCGCCCACGCTGTGGCCCGCCATGATCCCCGGCATCGTGCCGCCGGCCGCGCGCCATGCCCGCCATGCCGCCACGCCGGCCGTCACCATCACCGGCTGCGTATTGACGGTGCTGTTGAGCGCGTCATCGGGCCCTGCGGCGACCAACGCCCACAGATCCTGATCGAGCGCATCGCTTGCTTCAGTGAACGTATCAGTCACCTCCGTGTAGCGCTCTGCCAAAGTTACAAGCATGCCGACGGATTGTGAGCCCTGACCAGGGAAGATGGCTGCGAAAGTCATGACAATTGCGTAGGAGATGCGAAAAGCGCGCTAGTGTAGCGCGCCGGCACGGCTTAGCAAGTGTTTGTTGGTGAACTTTAGTTCTGTCTATCCAGTTCGCGTATTAAATTTACTGTGCGCCCTGCACTGCATCCATAGACATCCATAGACATATAGAGATATCTCTTACTATACTTGGCTCTGCAATATGTCCGCTCGAGCCGCTAGCAACGCTAGCAGGCCACGTTCACGTCCTCCACAACCCCCTTGGGGTACAAAGTGGAGCCGCCATGGAAAGGGATATTCCATGAGTTTTTTGTACAGTCTGGGGGTCGGCGTGCTCGCCGGCCCAGTCATGGGCTGCTTTGGGATGGCGATTTGGCGGGATGGGTTTCGCGCAGCGAAACCTAACGCAAATCTGCGGCCCCTTCGGTCCTTTCATTGGTGGTCACTCCTCATTCTTGCGGCGGCTGATGCCGCCGTCTCTGGGGTGTGCCTGCACTACCTTGACGTAGCAGTTGCGGCGCTAGCCCTTCCGGGGCTGGCTCTCTTCAGCATGGTGGTGCCAACTCTAAACGCGTTAGCCGGGTGGCGGTTCGCCGCCTGGAGTCGTTAGATCATCTCCCCCGCCTGTACTGGGGGGGAGAGCCTTCCCAGCACCTAACACCGGTAAAACCGGAGCACGCTGGCGATGTGAAAGCGGATACGCACAGCGACGGCGAGACGGTGGTGTCATCGCGGCAGAAGACGTTTCAGCACGTCGCACGCGATGTGCCGGGCATGGCCAACAATCATCACATCCGCTTCGACGGCGAGACCTACCGGGTGCGCAACCTGGAGCCCGAGGGGACCGGAGTGATGGAGTGGTGATGGAGCGGTGTCAAACGCCATTTGCGCCGTGAGCGGCGCTCTATCGATGTCTGAACCGCAGCCAGATGATTCCCGCGATGACGGCGATCAGTCCGATTGTGATTACCAAATAGTATTCATTGCTCATCTTTGCGTTCCTCTTCAGCGCGTAACAGCAGCCCGAATGCAATGAGACCAGCGACAAAAATCAATCCGTAGATAACGCCGGTGGCCGTAAATTGTCCGGGCAGCACGATCGGACCAATCACTGCTGCGGCAAAAACGACCTTGGCAAGATCATACACAAGTCAGGTCAGCGAATTGGCTCTTGAGCATGACTCGACAGTACCACAGCCCGGCAACCGCCTGCACCGTCGAGCCGTTTTAACGCATGCACGTCCGCCACCAGACCCGCAACGCCGTGTCGCCGCGCTCACCGGCACCCCCGGCATCACTATCACCGGCCGCGTATTGACGGTGCTGTTGAGCGTGTCATCGGGCTCTGCGGAGAACCAACGCCCACCGCCGGTTGTTCCTCCCAAGGGCACCGGGCGGGTGTCCCAGCACCTCACACTGATAAACCGGAGCACGCGGGAGCGCGCTGGCGAATCTCGCTGCGGCCCATAAAACTTGTTTTATCAGCGCAGTCAACGATAATGACCGGCTTGCAATTGCTGGTCGACCAGAGGTTCATGGCAAAAGAAGATCATATTGAAATGGAGGGCACGGTAGTCGAAACCCTGCCCAACACGATGTTTCGCGTGGAGCTGGAAAATGGCCACGTCGTCACCGCTCACATTTCCGGACGGATGCGCAAACACTACATCCGCATTCTTACCGGTGACAAGGTCACCGTACAGCTAACGCCCTACGATTTGAGCAAGGGCCGCATCACGTACCGCGGCAGATAAACGTCGCGCTACGCGCGACTCAACTCCAGTTTCCAGTCTCTAGTTTCTAGTCTCTAGCTAGTGTACCGCCTCCTCGGCAAAGTCGAGCACCAGCTCGCCCTCTTCGCTCCTGACGCGCACTTCCCCGCCCTTGGCCAGGCTGC
>JBPCXK010000356.1:0-4315 GCA_051008635.1 Gammaproteobacteria bacterium | reverse complement strand
GAGTAAAGTGGTTCGTTGTAGCGCCATATAATATGTATAGCAAATATGCATATGATATGCAATACAGCCAGGCTGTGGCAATCACCCAGGCCGGCGCGGTCCCGCCAGGCGCTGCGTACTATAATAGTGGAACATAGAACGGAGGTGACGTATGGACGATCGATACGCACCGCTTTCGCAAGGCTCCCTCGAACACGGTGTCTCTTACCTTCACCCGCGTGAATCGCCCGAGTGGGTAAAGTTGGCCAGTCCGGCGATCGACGTGATGACCGATTTCATGCTGGTCCAGCCTCGCGCCACCAACGCACATACGCGCATCGAGGAGGCCCTGGAGCACATGAAAACCTCTGGTGTCCGGCTGTTGCTGGTTACCGACGACAAGGACGCTGTTATCGGACTGGTTTCCTCGTACGACATACAGGGCGAAAAACCCATCAGGATAGTCCAGGAAACGCGGGCAAACCGTTCAGAGATTACAGTCAGGGATGTCATGACATTGCACGGCGACATCAAGGCGGTCGACATGCTGAGCGTACGCAGCGCAAGCGTGGGGCATGTCGTGGCCACGTTGCGTCAACTCGAACTGCGGCATTTGCTTGTCGTTCAGACAGGGGAAGAGGAAGAAACTCCCCTGCCCGGACTGCCGGATTCATATATGAGAGGAACGGAGTGGGATCCGATCGAGATACCGCCACGCAAAGCTGGACAACGCTGGATTCGGGGACTGTTTTCGGCGGCGCAGATCAACCGTCAGCTCGGTGTTGATATCATGGAGTCGATGACCGCCGCGCATTCCCTGTCGGAGCTCAGTCACGAGCTGGGTTAGATTTGCGGGAAAGATGTCATCACAACCGCGTCGAAACGCCGCTCCCGCCAGCGTGGTGCGGCCTCGCGTATACATCAATCCGGAGCTGACTCTAGGTCCGGGCAAGATCGATCTCTTGCGGGCGGTCGGAGCGAGCGGATCGATCTCTGGCGCGGCTCGCGAGCTTGGCATGAGCTACAAACGGGCGTGGCTGTTGATCGAGACCTTGAACCGGGGATTCGGACAGCCGGTCACGGCAACAGCGCGAGGCGGTAAAGGCGGAGGCGGCGCAGGCCTGACAAAGCTCGGTGAAACCCTGATCAAAGAGTACGATGCGATCGAGGCTGCCTGCACCGCCGCCACCCGAGGCAACCTGCGCTCGCTGGTGGCGCTCGCGCACACGCGTTTGAAATAAGTTGCGGCGAACGATCTGAACTTGCTTTCGCCGTAGTGGCGTTATAGCCTGCCTGACATAACGATAGTCACGCTGCGAAGCAATCTGGGCATGTTCCGGTTTCCCGCTTGCATACGGTTGTTCGGTTTCGTATTGAGCCTGCTACCGCTGGCCGCTGCTGCGGAGGCCCCGGCAGTCGCGGCGGCGTCTTCCCTTCAGTCCGCGCTCGGGGAAATTGCCGCTCAGTTTCACACCGATACCGGCAAGGCAGTCAGGCTTTCGTTCGGCTCCTCTGGCAATTTCTATCGCCAGATAGCGCAAGGGGCGCCGTTCGAGATATTTTTTTCGGCAGATGAGGCTTACATTGACAAGCTCGCGCAGGCGGACCTGACGATGGACGAGGGTACGCTCTACGCCGCAGGCCGCATCGTCCTGTTCGCGCCGCACGGTTCGGCGCTCGGCGCGGATGAACAGGGGGGCGATCTCAAGGCTGCCCTCGATGACGGGCGTGTTCGGCGCTTCGCTATCGCCAATCCGGAGCACGCGCCGTACGGGCACGCTGCAAAGGAGGCGTTGCAGTCGCTGGGTTTGTGGTCGTCGATCAAGCCGAAGCTGGTACTGGGCGAAAACGTCTCGCAGGCCGCGCAGTTTGCGATCGGCGGTTCGACCCAGGGGGGAATTTTTGCTTACTCGCTGGCGCTGGCGCCGAATGTGGCTGAGCAGGGGGTGTTTGTCCTGCTGCCTGAGCATTTACATCAACCGCTCAGGCAGCGCGTGGTGCTGGTCAGGAACGCCGGCGAGACGGCGCAGCGCTTTTACAGTTACGTACAACAACCGCCGGCGCGCGCCATTTTCAGGCGCTACGGTTTCGTCTTACCCGGCGAGTAGGTCACCATGATGGATTGGGTGGCGCTGGCATTATCGCTCAAGCTTGCCACAGCCACGCTGGTGGTGCTGTTTCCCGTCGGTGTCTGGCTCGGCCGGCTGTTGGCCTGGCGTGAGTTCCGCGGCAAGGCAGTACTCGAGGCCGCGCTCACACTGCCGCTGGTGCTGCCACCGACAGTGCTCGGCTATTATCTGCTCGTGGGGCTTGGCGGCGCCTCCCCACCCGGCGCGCTGTACCAGCAATTCACCGGTCGCCAGTTGGTCTTCAGTTTCGAAGGCCTGTTGATCGCTTCCATCGTATTCAATTTGCCTTTCGCCATACAGCCGATGCAGCGTGCTTTCGAG
This sequence comes from Gammaproteobacteria bacterium, assembly GCA_051008635.1. Lineage (GTDB taxonomy): Bacteria > Pseudomonadota > Gammaproteobacteria > JBPCXK01 > JBPCXK01 > JBPCXK01. The sequence goes on along the minus strand of JBPCXK010000356.1, from coordinate 1,886 downwards.
GCGATCTCGCAGGACGTTCGTGACGCCGCTGACTGTTGCGGACTGTCGCGCTGGCGCCGTCTGTGGCGCATCGAGCTACCATTGGCGTGGCCGGGCGTTTTGTCCGCGCTGGTGCTTACCTTCGCTCACACGCTTGGTGAGTTCGGTGTCGTGCTGATGGTCGGCGGCAACATCCCGGGCGAGACCAAGACTATCGCCATTGCCATCTACGACCGGGTGCAGGCCTTCGATAACGCCGCGGCGGGCTTTATGTCCGCGGTGCTGTTGCTGATCACGTTGCTGGCTATCACGGCAACGTTTGTCACGGGCCGGCGCGGCGGGCGCTCGCGCGGTGTCTGAAACGGGGCTTAGCGTACGGTTAACACAGGCGGCGCCGATCCCGCTGCATGCACAGCTGCACTGCGCCCCGGGTGAGGTGCTGGCGCTGGTCGGCCCCTCGGGCAGCGGCAAATCAACGCTGCTGCGCGCCATCGCCGGATTGCTCGATGTTCGCGAAGGAGCAGTGAGCTGTAACGGCGACGTCTGGTTCGATGCCGCAGCGGGTATCCGCCTGGCGCCGCGTCGACGCCGCGTTGGAATCGTGTTTCAGCACTACGCGTTGTTCCCTCACTTGCCGGCGCTCGACAATGTCATGGAAGCCTGTCTGGAACTGCCTCGATATGCCCGCGAGCAGCGCGCGCGCGACTGGCTGGCGCGGGTAAATCTGGCCGGGCTGGAGCAGCGCCGGCCGAGACAGCTCTCCGGCGGTCAACAACAACGCGTCGCGGTGGCCCGGGCGCTGGCGCGCGAACCTCATGTGTTGCTCCTTGATGAGCCGTTTTCCGCGGTCGATCGGGCCACGCGCGAGCGACTGTATCAGGAGCTGGCCGAGTTACGGCGTGACCTGACGATGCCGATAATTCTGGTCACCCATGATCTGGACGAGGCCGCGATGCTGGCAGATCGGCTTTGTGTTCTATCGCAAGGTCGCACCTTGCAAACCGCCGAGCCCGACCTGGTCGTCGCGCGGCCCGATTCGGTGCAAGTCGCCCGCCTGGTCGGGCTCAAGAACGTATTCCGCGCCCAGGTGATTGCGCACAGCTCAGACCCCGCGATTACCATCATCGAGTGGCGTGGCCGGCGGCTGGAAGCGCGCCATCAGCCGCAGTTCGCACCGGGCGCGACGGTTTGTTGGTCGATCCCGCAATCGAATCTGATTCTGCACCGGCGCAACCGGCCGTCCCGTGGCGAACGGGAAAATCCAGTTTCGGGTACGGTGGCCGACATGGTGCGCCTGGGAGATAACGTGGCTGTGTCCATTTACGTCGATGGCCCGACAAAACCGCCGCTGTTCATCTCCATCCCACGGCATGTGGCGCAGCGCAACGCCATCGCATCCGGTGTCGACATCACGGTATCGCTGCTGGCCGACGGCATTCATTTGGTGCCGTCGGATCGGCAAGTACCGCGATCGCGACGGCAGGGTCGGTAGTCCGGGCCAGCCCGCAAAGCTTCTCATCCCGGACAAGGCGCTGGCCGGTTGCAGTTTACGGGGCGCTCGCTTTACTGGAGCACTTCCGTAGATTCAACGCATGTTGCGCCCAATTTGGAGACCGGCGACCAAAACAGCGAGCTCACGCGCGTTCGGTGACCGTCGAGGCATGGTCTGAAGCGGTTCTCGCCGTTAGCGCGCCCGGCTCCAACCGCCCATGAAGATCAAGGTGTAAATAGTATAGACATCGTCGGTTCGGTACTCCAGCTCTGATGCCAAGGTCTCTCGGCAGCATGATTATAGCTAAATTAAGCAAGTTATCTCATTTTTGTAAACTGGCTAATTAAGCTATAATCGGTTTATGAACCCCATCACTAACCCGTTTGCACCTGGCGCAGGGACACGCCCGCCGGAG
>JBPCXK010000355.1:0-2729 GCA_051008635.1 Gammaproteobacteria bacterium | reverse complement strand
CACCCACCCCTGGCCTGACACGCGTTTTCGCCGTTATCACCCGAGGCAGGAGCCGTATGCGGGAATTCCGCACGTACGGATCTGTGCGGGGGGCGCCCCGTGAGGGGCGTTCCTACCGCGACTAGTCAGCACCGGAAACCGTCGTCACCCCGGACTTGGTCCGGTATCCAGCGGCGGTGTTGAAACCCCCGGATCGTGGTCCGGGGTGATGAGAAAGCTTGTGGGATCGGTTTCAGCCGCGATAGTAGTAGCCAGAATGACGCCGGCTAGTAGAATAAACAAATACGATGACGACGGATATTTTTTGTGTCGAAGATGCGCGTGCCGCGGCCAGGCGGCGGATGCCGCGCATGGTATTCGACTTTGTCGACGGCGCAGCGGGTGCCGAGAACCTTACCCGCCTCAACGCTGAGCTTATCGATCAAATCCGCCTGCAGCCGCGTGTACTCGTGAACGTTGAAAATCGTAGCCTGACCAAGTCGTTCCTGGGGCGCGACTGGGGTCTGCCGTTTGGTGTTGCGCCGATGGGCATGTGCGATCTCGCGTGGCCGGGGGCCGACAAGATGCTGGCTACTGCGGCGAGCCGTCACAACATCCCGCTGTCGCTGTCGACGGCCGCCTCCAGCACCATCGAGGACATGCGCCAGCGCGCCGGTGACAACGCCTGGTTCCAGTTTTACGTCGGGCAGTCCAAGGATATGGCGTTGGATTTTGTGCGCCGTGCCGACAACGCGGGTTATCAGGTTTTGCTGTTCACTGTCGATGTACCCCAGCTCTCACCTCGTTTGCGGGATTTGAGAAACGGTTTCAAGACTCCGATCAAAATCGGGGCGAGGCAGTTTTTGGACCTCGCTCGTCATCCCCGCTGGTCGATTTCTACTTTGTTCAGCGGGGTACCCCGTACCGTAAACTACGCGGCTGACGGCACTACAGCTTTCGTGCGAGGGGAGAGCCGCGGCCGTGCCGATTGGGATTTTCTGGGCAAGCTACGCAATCTCTGGCCGCGAACACTGATCGTCAAAGGCGTGCTGTCGCCCGCGGACGCCGTCCGCATTCGCGACGCAGGTGTGGATGCAGTTTACGTGTCGAATCATGGCGGTCGTCAGCTCGACAGCGCGCCGCCGGCGATCCAGATGCTGCCATTGATTCGTGTGGCGGTCGGTAACGACTACCCGTTGCTTTTCGACAGCGGCATTCGCAATGGAGAGGGCGTAATCAAGGCCCTGGCGCTTGGCGCCAACTTTGTCATGCTGGGGCGCCCCTTTTTGTATGGTATCGGCGCTGCCGGCGAACGCGGTCTGGAAAAGGTGATCGACATTCTGACTGATGAAATCAGTCTCACGCTTGCACAGCTAGGTCGGCCCGACATAGAAGGCATTGATCGCACCGTTATTGCCGGCCAAATCCCGGGCTTGTTTTCGTACGAGAATCTTTCCGGACAACCGAATTGAACTGGAGGGTGCGATGAAAATTCGCGGCGGCGCGCTGCTCGCACGTGCGTTACACGAAAAAGGCATCAATCAGGTTTTCACCCTGAGTGGTGGATTTTGCAATCCGGCGCTGGAGGGCTTCATGGAATGCAAGATGCCGGTGATCAACGCGCCGCACGAGCAAGTGGCGGGCCATCTCGCTGATGGCCACACCCGCATTACGCGCAAGCCCGCTGTGTGTCTGGTCGGCCCGGAAGGTTTTGCCAACGCCGTCCCGGCGATGATGGAAGCCTGGGGCGAGCGCTCGCCGGTGATCTTTGTTACCGGGTCGAGCACGTTGAAGCGGCAGGGCAGCGGCGGGTTCAAGGAAATCGACGATGTCGCCATCGCGGCGCCGCTGACCAAGTACAGCGCCTCGGTCACCGACGGCGAGCGCATTCCCGAGTTCGTGGACCGCGCTTTCAAGATTGCCACCAGCGGCTATCCGGGGCCGGTGCATCTCAGTGTTCCGGTAGACATCATGTTCAGCTCTTTTGAAGAGGAAGTTGGGCATGAGGAGCGGCCGTTCGACCGCGGACCTCGGCCGCCGGCACGGGCCTGGCCTTGCCCCGATGATCTCGCCGTCATTCTCGACCTTATTGCCAAGGCGCAGCGGCCGGTGCTCATTGGCGGTCACGGGGTTTGGTGGTCGGGCGCCGAACACAAACTGGAGGAAGCGGGGCGTACGCTTGGCATTCCGGTGTTCAACGTGCCCTATCATCAAAAATTACTCGGCGAGGAGTGTGAAGCCTATATGGGGCTTGCCGATATTCACCAATACCCGCCATCAAAATTCGCGATTCGGGAGTCCGACGTCGTTATCATGGTCGGCGGCCGCCTCGACAACCAAATGAATTTTGGCAACCCGCCGTTTTTTCCCGCGACAACACAGCTTGTTTGCGTCAACGGCTCTCACGAGGAAATAGACCTCAATCGTGCGGCGGATTGCGCTTTGTTGAGTGACCCCGGCGCGTTTCTCGACGCCTTGATGGGTGTACACAAAAGCGGTCAGTGGCAATTGGACAGAACCTGGTACGAAACCAACAGGGCGAAGCGCGGCGGATGGGTGGAGCAAACGCTTGCCGATCTGCCTGGTCCTGAGGAAACCGGCGGGAAGCTACATCCCTTACAGCTCGCGCTCGACGTACAGTCCGTGCTTGGCGACGACGACTGGTTGGTGATTGACGGCGGCAACACGCATTTCTGGTCGGAGATCGCAATCAACATCGCGGGGTGGAAAGGCCAGAAGCTGGGCAATAT
>JBPCXK010000354.1:0-4360 GCA_051008635.1 Gammaproteobacteria bacterium | reverse complement strand
ATACTAACGTGATACTCAGCAGGCTAGAAAATCACCGCAAAATGATCGATTATCCGGTGCCAGGCGGATGGCACGACAATATCGGCGCGCAGCCATCCCTGCGCACAACAACAAGCCGCGTCAACTTCGGCAAGCTTGAGAGGAGAACATCATGAGTGTGACACGCAGAGATTTACTCAAAGCCTCGGCGGCCAGCGCCATGCTGAGTGGCATCGGGCTGGCCGGCAGGGGCATGGCGGCGGACAAGACCGTAAAAATTGGCTTTCTTGCGCCGCTGACCGGCGAGGTCGCCGCCTGGGGCCTGCCAGGCTTGTACGGCTGCGAAATCTGGGCGGAGCAGATCAATGCCGCCGGCGGCATCCAGATCGGCGGCGACAACTACATGGTCGAATTCGTCTCGTTCGACAACGAGTACCTGCCTGACAAGGCCCTGCAGGGCTTCAAGAGGCTGGCAGCGGAGGACGACGTCAAATTCATCATGATGCTGGGCGGTGACACCTGGCCTGCGGTGCAACGCTTTGCCAATCAGCGCAAGATGCTGACCTCTACGCTACTGCCAAGCGATCTGTCGACCGACTCTCCGTATCATCTTGCGCCGTGCGAGGTCCATCCAATTTACAACGTGACCGGCGTCGACTGGCTCGCCGATCAGAATCCTGAGCTGAAAACAGCCGTCATCGCGGCGCAGAATGACTCGCTGGGATTGCCGTCCGTTGCCACCTACCTCGCCGCCTTCGAGGCCCGCGGCATCGAAGTAATCGATCAGAACATCTTCGACCCAGCCACCACGGACTTCGCCCCTGTGGTTACGTCGTTGCTGGCGAAAAAACCCGATATCTTCTGTCTGGACACCTGCTACGCGGATTACGTCAATCTGATAACCGAACAACTCTTCCATCAGGGTTTCAAGGGCAAGTGGCTTTCCTGCACGTTCGACAACTATCCCGACGTCATCGAGAAGACCAGCAAGGAGTTTGTCGAGGGCTTCGTGTTTCAGTTCCCGGACTTCGATGATGAAGCCCTGAACGCAGATTTCATCAACTTCCGGAATCCAAATCCGTTCTTCGCCGAGTTCGAAAAACGTCATCCCGGCAACTGGTCGGCCGTAGCCTGGGAATACGCGTCCATTATGGACCTGTGGAAGGCGGGCGCCGAGCAAGCGGGCAGCGTCGAGCCAATGGCAGTGCTGGAAGCGATGAAGAGCGGAGGCAAGGCGCCGCACGCATTTGGCGACGCGACGTGGTGGGGCAAGGAACTGTGGGGCATTGACAATGCCCTGGTCGGGAACTGGCCGGTCGTGATCGTGAAAGACGGCAAGGCGAAGATTGCCGAGTTCAGGAGTATTCCCAAGTGGTGGGACAAGCACGGGGATCTCTTGATCAAGCACATGAAAGCCATGGATCAGCTCGCGTGAACAGTGTGCGTTCTTACGCCTAGCCGCATTTCTCACCACGGGGGAGATGACCGCGCCGAGATTAGAATTCACAAGGCACTACTGATCGAGCGGAATACGGGCTGTATTTCCGAGTGAAGAAAATTCGTTGTGGATTCAAAGATCAAGCCAGCGCCGTCATCGTGGTGAGAAACGCGGGTTAGCGGCGCCTCAACTTGTCTTGAGCCGTGACAACAGCTCCAGTATCGAGACGGTTGCAACTCTGCATCTTTGGTCGGCAATGCCATACGGAATGATCAATGTATCCCCGTGCATCATGTTTCCGCAGGAATAGACCACGTTGGGTACGTATCCGTCTCGCTCATGCTCATCGGGCGTCAGTATCGGCTCATCTAGCCGACCGATAACCTGCGACGGATCGTGAAGATCCAACAGCTCGGCCCAGATGCTGTATCTGCGCATCGGTCCGACGCCATGGAAAAACGTGAGCCATCCCGCGGACGTCTCCACCGGTGACCCACAATTGCCAACCTGAACATACTCCAGCGGATGAGCCGGCTCCTGCAGGAGTTGCGCTTCGTTCCAGAAGCGAAGGCTGTCCGAGAACATGATGTAGTTGTTGACGCCGTCCTGACGTGACAGCATCACGAAATTACCATTGACCTTTCTCGGAAACAGCGCCATTCCTTTGTTCTGCACAGCCTTGCCGCTGAGCGTATGAATCTTGAATCTCAGAAAGTCGGTCGTCTCGAGAATCTGCGGCAGCATGTCAAACCCGTTGTATGCGGTGTACGTCGCGTAGTAAGTGACCGACCCGTCTTCATCGACAAAACGCACAAACCGAGCATCCTCGATGCCTCTGCTCTCGTTGTCCGTTACCGGAAAGATTACTCTTTCGGAGATCTGTACATCAGGGCGGAATATCACTTCATAATTTGATCGGGCGAGCCACAACGCCGTATCAATCGCATGGTTTTTGTCCTCCAGTCGAAACTTGGTCGAGCGGAGATTCCGAATTTGTGTTTCCAGTTCACCAAACGTAAATGTCTCGCTTAATTCTTCCAACAAGCGATTCATAACCCGGTCGCGGGCTCCCATCTCTTCAAGTTTTCGTCGAAAATGAAGGCGGTGGTAAACGGGATCTGTGTGTATCTCAGGCGTGGCCACGTATCGGCTGACGGGGTCGAAGTAGATATCGTGGTTGCTGTCAACGATTCCGCTGCGAAATTCAATTGAAGACACATGACCTTCACCGGTCGCTCTAAAGCTCATGACGAATCGCTGTGACGCCTTGTCCACGCCTTTCTGATCCGGGTGCGGCACGACGGAAGGATTAAACAGCGCGGCTGACTCGACTGAGTATTCAGCGGTTACATAGGCGCCAAGCAGAAGTTGATGCTCGGACGACAACGAGATTCTTTCTGGAACAAATTCTGTAATACGATTAAAGTTCCTCTCCAGGGCCTCTCGAAAGTTGCGGTGACGACCTGAGAAGTCCTGGAATACGGCATCCAGCAAGTTGTGCACGTCTTTTTCGCTCAGTTTCGACACCCGATCGATCAGGACTTCCGTACGCGCCTTGTCTCCTGGAATATGCGGCCGGGTAATAACGCGTGAGCTCTCGGCGTTCAGCAAAGCTGGTCGCCGTTGGACCAGTTGTTTGGATTGTTCCTTAATTATCATCGATAGTTGCGCAGTGATGTAGTCTGACAAACAATGGCCATGGTCGGCGGCCCAGGTTCAGCCCATACGGAGTGTAGCTGGAATGGCCGCCGGAGGCTCGCATCAAAATTCACGCTTTTGAGAATAGCTTGTCAGTGTTGACCGCGAACGAGAACGTGCCGAAGCGCGGGACCAGGCCGAGCAGGTGTTGCCGGTGTCGTCCATGGCCCAGTCGCAGGGCGAATGAAACGCAGGGAGGATGCTGCGCAGCTTATTCGTCGGTCGGCTTAGGCGTGAGGAGCCGCCTGCTGATTCGAATCTTCTTGACGGGCAGCGCCTACGGAAATATCTGTGGTGAAGATAAAGTCCAGACTACAAACTCAAATTGATACGAGGTAGCGAAAGCTGGCGGCAATCAGTTTTCCACAGCCACACCAATCACGAAGAGAACCGCGTAGTCTTGCTTGTTGCAGCCCTCGACCGGGGGCATCGGGGCCCCTGGAGTAACTCGAAATGCGCTCTTCTGGGCCCTGGCGGGAGAACACGAATTCCCACTCGTCGCCGGTGTGTAGCGCGCGGAGCGGCATGGCAAGTGCGTCACATCATAGAGCTTCGCGCCGTCCTCGAGCTCCCAACGCCGAGCACCGTCCTTGTCGGTGGGATGGAGGGTCAACACGGTCGTCACCTCTCGGTCGCCTGTGACGACGTATTTGCCAGGAGGGACCGGAAAGTCTGGTTTCTCCATGATCAAGCCGTTTTCCTCCAGCCACCAGTCTGTGCTGTCGAATTTCCACCGTGCCGGGGCGACCCCATCCGCGGCCTTCAATTGCTCATAGTTGTCCAGCCACACTCCCCGCGGGCCCGGATCCAAACGCCACAGACCCCACGATTGTGCACCGCTCCCGGAGGTCGCATCTGGCTCACCCAACGCCGCGATGAACTGCGTCGGAATGCGCTTGAACGTCGTCTGACCTTCACCTTGAGCGTGAGCCGACTGCCCCAGGGCCGCCATCATCAAGAGCAGTCCCATTGCCAGCAGTGCGCGGCTCATCAGGCGCGGCGTTCTGTGTACTCGCTGTAAAATGGTTTTTTCTCTGAATGTTCTGGATTCTGATGTCATGTTCACGTTAGAAATTTGCTCTAGCTAGCGACAGTATGTGAAGTTTGTCCCTTCATTTAGTTTGTTGCTGTTCATGGCTAAGGTCAAATAAAAACACGCCGGAACAAATACCACAACCTGCGAATCTCGGTATGCCACCTGATATTCTGCAGGGAGAACGTAGTGGATGGATACGAAAGTATAAA
>JBPCXK010000353.1:0-2815 GCA_051008635.1 Gammaproteobacteria bacterium | reverse complement strand
CACCCACCCCTGGCCTGACACGCGTTTTCGCCGTTATCACCCGAGGCAGGAGCCGTATGCGGGAATTCCGCACGTACGGATCTGTGCGGGGGGCGCCCCGTGAGGGGCGTTCCTACCGCGACTAGTCCGTAGCGGCTGGAAATACGCGACAATTGATCCAGTACCTTGTTTGAAATGCCGTAGCGCTGTGCAGCGTCGGCCCGCCTGCCACCTACGATGTGCTGCAGTGTCACCAGACACTGGTAGGCCATCGATGTCAGCCATTCAGGTTGGCCGTTGTATGCCCGATAAGCACCGTACATGGCGGAAATCTCTGCAGTGACTTTATGGATGATTGAGGCGGATACTGATTGAAGCTTTGGTGAATCGTTGCGGTACCGGCCTCACAAGCCATCGTCGCCGGTGTCACCCTAATAACAATCCCATCCTTCGACTCATCCTCATGCCAATCGGCATGATCGAACTCAAAGCTCAGGCTGTGTCCGTTGAACTGTAGATCCATCTGGATCTGCCAGTTCCGCAGATAGCGATCGACAACTTTGCGCGCATGTTGCTCATCGGTATAGGCACCTTCCTTCAGGGTGACCAGCACCTGGTTGTCGGCAAGCGTCAGGGCGAAGTCCGCTGTTTCGACTTCCAACGGCGCAGCATTGTCGTAGTCCGCCCCGGAGCCGGGAATGGCTTTGTAATGAAGTGCCTGAACGTAAGCGCCAGTCATGAAGCCCAAAAGAAAGTGTGCTGTCCGGAGACCCCGAGCGTGTCCATTTCAGTCGTTCCAGCGTTGTGTAGCTGCCGCGCGCGAACGGCGATAGCAGCGGAGACACGCTCAGACGCAGCGGTAGCGCCAGCGAGTGAAACAGCTACTATGGCGCTGAACGTGTCGCAGGCAGGCGCATCTCGCTGCTGAAATCCGCTGCGAAAAGCCCGTGATTTGTAAGCTAAGCGTAAACTATCGCACAAGCTCGAAGGCAGGAAGCGGCGCTAAGTAGCTGAAAAATAACGGGACTGAATGGCGAAAATGGCGCGTATAGACTTTTTCTCAAAATGAGAGATTTTTCGGGCAGGGTAAGCCTGAGGTGTGGCAGTTCAGACTTACCCGTATGGACAACTGTCTGGCAAAGTCTGAACCTGGTGACCGGTTTCCGTCGGGCAAGGGACGGTCACGTGATGACACTCCATCTGGCAGCAAGCGACCCTAAGGGCTCTGCAAAGCTTGAGCCGAAAAAGTTGGTGCAAATGAGTCAAGTTTTGGATCAAGCAGCAAGCTGCGCGTGCTGGAGTAGCTGACCGAGGGCGCGGTCCAGTTTTCCGAGCGCGGTTTTTGTCGATGAGGTTGTAGTGCCATCGGTTGCGCAGGAGAAAGCAGGACGCAATGCGCGCGCATAGAATCGAGTATAGAACTGCGCTGCCATCATGCCCAGTTTGGTCACTTGATAGCGATGGGTTGATGGGATGCGTTCGATCAGCCCATGTAAACGCAGCCGTCGCAAGTCGTAGGTCATCTGTCCTTGCCGATACTCATCGGGTCGTTGTCCGAGAAGCTGTGCCACGGCCGGGCGCAGATTGCCATGACGCAGCCCCTCGGGCAGCAGGCTGAACTGACACAGGGCGTGCATCAGCGCCAATACGCGTCGATCACCAAAGCGCAGTGCGGATGCGCGTTGCTTATCGACTTGCACCGCTTGGGTGAGGTGTCCAAATCGGTCTTCCCCGATGAGGCAGTCGTGGCTCAGTGTCTGGACGCGCAGCAGGCGTCGGTTGGCGTGGAAGCCGATCTGACGCAACGCGCCGAGATTCTTGAGTAGACGTCCGATTCGGAAATCGTAGGTATTGTTGATCGTGGTTTCAGTGCGTAGGGCACGGCCTTGCTTGTGGTACTGTTTAATCTTGGAGTGCTTGTAGTCTACATGCAGCGTGGGCACCACCCCATCGGTTAGCACACGGGTGCGAAACCGCCCAGGTGTATTTCGCTGGACACGCCGCTCGAATATCAGCTGTACCTGGTCCGGGCGACCCAAGTCCAGGTTCTCCCGGATGACCTCTTCAAAAAACTGACGCCCATGCAACGGGCGATCCAACACTTGCGTGAGTGCAAACTCGGCCTGCAGAATCGAGAGCTGATAACGATAGCCGGCGGCCCGATGCCGGGGTTCAAACGGATGCGGTAACCGGCGTAGCCACTTGCGGAATACCCGCTCGATCTTGTTCTCGTCGAGCTGATTGGCGATCTTCTGCGCCTGCTTGGGGTCGTCGCAGGACACAACGCCATTGTCCAGTGCCTCAAATGTGATCTTACGTTGACGCAGCTGGCACTTGAGCCATTCGTGGCCATTGATACACAACTTCACCGCGTACGGGAAGTAAGAGCAGAACTTGATGAACAGGGGCCCGAAGTCCTTATCGAGGAGATAGAAGTAATAGTGGTTGACCATCGCCGTGGAGCGCACCAGCCACGGGTAGCTGGCACCGGCCTCACTACGCCGCGTCTCGGTGCGAAACACGTAGGTTTTCTCCTGCGCCTTGCCGACAAACAGCACACCCTCATCGCCGCAGAATCCCTCCAGATAAGACTTGGCGATATCATCCTTGCGTTCGCCTTTGTGGAATTTCACCAACTCCACGCTTTCATCGTCTACGAACTGCTCGATGTTGGCAACAAACTGTCGGCTCATTGGCGCCACCTGGAAAGTTGATGCCATGCGACAGTCGAACTGCTTACGGATGAAGTATGCCGCCGCCGCGCCAGTCTGCAGGTTAGCGACGTATCCATTGAGGTACATCCTGTCGATGCTCTCCAGTTCCAGTGTCACGTGGT
>JBPCXK010000352.1:0-3888 GCA_051008635.1 Gammaproteobacteria bacterium | reverse complement strand
GCTCGCGCGCGTCGCCGCGCGGCATCAATCAGCTTCTCGTCCGCGCTGAATGTGATCTTTCTCATTCTGGTCTCCAATTTCAGGCCACTTGTACCTGCCAGTTCGGGCAGGCGTATGTGATAAAGTACATCAATAGTATGAGCTCAGATACTTTGGAGGTAGTCATGACCACAACACGCAAGACCATCACCGTGACCGACCAGCAGGACAAATGGATCAAATCGCGGATCGCTGCAGGTGAATTCACCAACGACAGCGAGTATATCCGCGATCTGATTCGTCGGGATCAGGCAAGCCAGGCCGATATTGAGGCGATCCGCGCGGCGTTGATCGACGGCGAGGACAGTGGGGAGCCGCAACCATTCGACGGCGGCGAATTCAAAAAGGAGATGGCTGTGAAACATGCCGGACGAGCGCGCTGAGTATCGATTAGCGCCCGAAGCCCGAGAGGATCTGGAAACGGTTTGGCTCTACTCGATCGAACAGTGGGGTCTGAAGCGCGCAAACCGATACATCGACGACGTGGCGGACGCGTTCGCTTATCTCACTGCCTACCCGATGGACGGAACCGCGTGTGACCACATTCGCGATGGGTATCGACGGTATCCTGTGATTCGCCACATCATCTACTATCGCATTACCGATTACGGCATCGCGGTCGTGCGCGTTCTGCATGATCGCATGTTGCCTTCGCGGCACTTGTAATAAGACGAGACGGTGCGCTATCAACCGTCGTAGGTCGGCAATCCGGTATCCCGATGCCAGGTGCGAACGAGGTGACGTTTTAGTGTGGGGTCGGCGTGATCTTGGAATTCGCTGCGGTAATGGACGATGTGGCGATTGTTGAGGTATTGAAGATGTCCACGCTCGATCGGTAGCTCGAACCATAGCGTCCGATCGTCGGCAACGGTCTGTAGCGCCGCAAGCGCGTCAGCAGTTTGCGCATCGATTTTTCTGTCTGCTACTTCGTAACCTTTGCGCACGAGGCTGACGTTGATGCGCGCGGAGAGTTGCCCGCTTTCATATCTGAACATCGGCGCCAACGCCACTTTGGGCTGACCGGGCGCGTGCTCAGCCTGCCGGTCCCACATCACGGGTTCGTAGAGCCGGCGAAGTTCCCGCGGGTAGTCGGCGAGCATGCGGTTGTGAATCGCATACAGGCTGCAGAACCGGCTGATGCCACCTTCGACTGCCGGGCGCAGACACAGCAGGCCGACATAGTGCGGTGGTGCGACCGCAAAGGCATTGTCGGTGTGAAACAGGAGCTCGACGTTTGTGTACGAGCCGCGCACACCATAGCTGTACGGCTGGCCGGTATCGCGCACGTCATAGAACATGGTGCCATCCCACTTTTGCGCGACAGGACGAGCAATGAGTTGACCGAGAATCCAGTACAACGCGATGGCGTCTTGCTCATCCATCTCGTCGAGCCGCAAGGCGTCGATCACCACAACACCGAAAGCGCTATCCAGCATCGCTTTGACGCGTGCCATCAGGTCCGGTAGCAGCGATAACTCAAACTGCTCAGGCAAACGCAGCAGCGTCGGCAGCGGGTTGAGCTGCATTTTTTCGATCACGTTACGTATCTCGTGCAGCACATCAGTTTCGAGCGGCAAAACGCAGTCCTGCGGATCGATATCCGCTCCCAACCACGCACGACCGTCGTCGACGATGTGGTCGAGTGTTTTTGTGGTTCGCTCAGCGCTCAGATCGATGCAGGATTCCGGCGTCATGTCTGCTCCTTGCTCCTTGTCGGTTTCGGGCTCCTTCTGCTCGCGGGAGCGGCTTTCAGCCACGAATGGGACAGGCGCTTTTCCATTCGCGGCTGAAGGGCACCGTAGGTTGGGCTGAGCGCAGCGAAGCCCAACACGCAATTGCCCTGAAATACCACTGCAAGTTGGGCTTCGGCGCGCTCAGCGCCAACCTACGGGTGCCGTCGTGGACTTTGCGACACCCTCTGAAGCCGCTCCCACGAAAGGCACTTCGCCAGGAAACCGTCTCGCGTGCTGATATGGTATTTTGGAAGTTTACTCATTGCTGTCAAGCAGGCACATTGAATTGACTATGATGAAAGCCGTGCAAGTCACGCGTTACGGTGGAGCAGAGGTGTTGGAGCTGCGTGATTTCGACGTTCCGCACCCCGGCGCCGGAGGGGAAGTTGTTGCTTGAAGTTTGTCCAGGTCGCTCTGAATCGCGACTGAACAGAGCGTCGTTAAACTCGAATGCAGCGTAGGTTGGTGCTGAGCGCAGCGAATCCCGACGGGCCGCTGCCTGTAGACGCCATCGCACGTTGGGCTTCGCTGTGCTCAGCCCAACCTACAAAGGCTGAAGCCACTTCCACCAATTCTGGCGTTGCCGCGACAACTGTAATACGAGCCTGAGTTTCAGATTCCACGAGCCGAGGATTCCAAACATGGCAGATCACAAACACAAAGGCATGCAAACGACGGCGATCCACGCCGGCGAAAAACCGGATCCGACTACGGGCGCATCTGCGCCGAACCTGGTGATGTCGAGCACGTTCGCGGTTCACGAGCCGGTGAGTTTTTCCTCACGTAATCTGCAAAAGGACACGCCTTACCTTTACTCGCGTTGGAGCAATCCGACGGTGCGTCAGCTCGAGGAAAAGCTTGCCGCGCTGGAAGGCGCCGAGGCCTGCGTCGCGTTTGCCTCCGGCATGGCGGCTTCGGCGTCGTTGCTGATGAGCGAGCTGAGCCAGGGCGATCAACTGATCATGAGCGATACCAATTATGCGGGCACAGCCGAGCTGGCGCGTGATACGTTGCCGCGCATGGGTGTTTCGGTTTCCCCAGTCGACACATCGGACGTTGCAAACATCGAACGCGCGATGACCTCCAGCACACGGCTGGTGTGGATCGAGACGCCCGCCAATCCGATCATTCGCCTGACCGACATTCGCGCGGCCGCGGAGATCACTCACGCAAAGGGCGCGAAGCTCGCGGTCGATTCAACGTTCGCCACGCCTATCGCAACGCGGCCGCTGGAGCTGGGCGCAGACTACGTCGTGCATTCGCTCACCAAGTACATCGGCGGTCATGGCGATGCAATCGGTGGCGCGGTGCTGGGCAACCCGCAGGCGATGAGCGCGCTCAATGTCGAAGGCGTCATCCACTATGGCGGTGTGCTGAGCCCGTTCAACGCCTGGCTGATCATGCGCGGCGCCGCGACCTTGCCGATTCGCATGCGCGCACACGAGGAGAACGCAGTGATGGTCGCGCGGTTCCTGGAAGATCATCCGCAAGTCGTCAAGGTGATCTATCCTGGTTTGACCTCGCATCCGCAACACGACCTTGCCACTGCGCAGATGAAAAATTTCTCTGGCATGATGGCCGTGCAAACACGCAACGGCCCGCGAATCGCCGAGCGCATGATGAAGGAACTACAAGTGTTTCACTACGCGGTCTCGCTCGGTCATCACCGCAGTCTGATCTACTGGCTCGACACGGACGACCTGATGAAATCTTCGTTCCGCCTGGAGGGCGCGCAGCTACAGAGCTATCGCGCGTATGCGGGCGACGGTATTTTCCGGGTTTCTGTCGGGCTGGAAGATGCGGAGGATTTGTGTGCCGATCTGGATCGGGTGTTGCGCTAAGCCCGCCCTGGCAAGACAGACCGGATCGTGCTTGATCCCAACGCTGTTTAACCGGATTATGGCTTCAATCGAAACCCGGAGGAGATCGAAGCAATGACGAAAACAAACCTGTCGCGGGCTTTCGCGACCACTTTGGTTGCATTGACATTGATCTCGTTTAACGGGCATGCGGCCGACGCGCTCGACAAGGTGCACTTCCTGATTCCAGGCGGCGCGGGTGGCGGCTGGGATGGCACTGCCCGCGGCACCGGTGAGGCGCTGACCAAGGCCGGGCT
>JBPCXK010000351.1:0-2527 GCA_051008635.1 Gammaproteobacteria bacterium | reverse complement strand
GTTATATCTCCTGTGTCCTGGGATGTCCGTACGAAGGCGAGATCGAAGCAAAAAAGGTCGCGTGGCTGGCGGGTGAGCTTGCCGGGCTCGGCTGTTACGAAATCTCGCTGGGAGACACCATCGGTATCGGCACGCCCGCCAGGGCTCAGGCCCTGATCGATGTTGTTGCCGAAGCAGTACCTGTGGAAAAACTTGCCGCGCATTTCCACGATACCTACGGACAGGCGTTGGCCAATCTCCTCGCCGTGATGCAGCGCGGCGTTGCGGTCATCGACAGCTCGGTCGCAGGCCTTGGTGGTTGTCCGTATGCGCCAGGTGCGGCGGGCAACGTCGCTTCGGAAGACGTATTGTTCATGCTGAACGGCCTGGGAATCGAAACGGGTGTCGAACTGGACAAGCTTGCCGCCGCCGGCCGCTTTGTGATGGACATCATCGGTCGCCCGCCGGTGTCACGGGTTGCACTGGCGCTGGCGCTGGCGGGAAAACATTGAGCCTCACGTTAAGGGCTCTGCCAAAAATAAACTCGACAGATCACGGGATTTTTCCACACCGGGCCGGTGAAAAAGTCACAGCCGATCGGGTCTGGATTGAGAAAGATGTCCACGATGTATCCCGGTCACCCTCACCGTCCCGCCGCGCCCGTAAAACCAACCCTCGGCTCGTCGGTTCAACAAGCGAGCGGAACCATCATCGACCTGCTCGATCGTCACGCCGAGTTGCGTACCGGGGAAACGAGCTTCGTGTCCCTTCCCGATGGCGAACGCGAGGAGGCGCGAATCAGTTTTGGTCAGCTTGAACGGCGTGCGTCGGCGCTTGCGCGAGAGCTCGGCGGGCGCGGGATGCGCGGCGAGCGTGTGGTCCTCATGTTTTCCCATGGGCTCGACTTTGTCCCGGCGTTTTTCGGCTGCCTCGCGGCCGGCGTCATCGCCGTGCCGGTTTGCCCGCCTCGTCGGCCCGACGGATGCGAGCACGCGCTAAAGATAGCGGCGGCCGCCGGAGCGCGCATGATTGTTACCGATGCGGGTACGCGGGCGCGTTTATTTCGCATGGGCGAGGCCTGGCAGTGTGCCTTGCCGCTGCATGTCTTCACCTGGCTGGCCGAGGCACCGGAGGTCACGAGCAGGGCGGAAGGCCCGACCGTTTATCGGCCTCGCGCGGAAGACATTGCTTTCCTGCAGTTCACCTCCGGTTCGACGGGTGACCCCAAAGGCGTAGTCGTTACTCACGCCAACATCATGGCCAATCAGCGCGGGATACAACGTGGTTTTCAGCACGGTGATGAAACCGTTGTCGTGAGTTGGTTGCCGTTTCATCACGACATGGGACTTGTCGGCATGGTGATGCAACCCGTGTTTCTCGGGCGACCGTGCGTGCTGATGCCCCCGGAAGTGTTTATCCAAAAACCGATGCGGTGGCTGACCGCGTTGTCGCGCTATCGCGCCACCACCAGTGGCGGGCCGACTTTTGGATATCAACGCTGCCTGGACGGCATCGGCGAGGCCGAGCTCGAGCGTTGCGAGGGGCTGGATCTGCGGGCCTGGAAGCTTGCTTTTGCCGGCGCCGAGCCGGTGAGGGCGGCGTGCCTGGAAGGCTTCGCCCGCCGGTTCTCCGGTGTCGGATTCGACTCGCGTGCTTTATACCCTTGCTATGGATTGGCCGAAGCCACTCTTATGGTAACCGGCGTCCGGGCGAGTTGCGCGCTGCGCAGCGTGCGACTCGATGCGCAGGTGCTTGGTAAAGGAAAGGCCCGCGACGCCAGGCACGAACCTTCAACCCGATTGGTGAGTTGTGGTCGCATATGGGGTGATGAAGAGCTCTTCATCGTCGACCCGGAGACCCGGATGCCGGTCGCGGAGAACACGGTCGGGGAGATCTGGGTGAGTGGTCCGAGCGTGGCGCGCGGTTACTACCGACGCGCCGTCGAGACCGAGGAGCGATTTCGGGCCACCAGCCCGGAGCTCCCAGCGAAGCGTTTCTTGCGCACCGGCGATCTGGGCTTCATCCGTGACGGTGAACTGTTCGTCGCCGGCCGTCTTCAGGATTTGCTGATAATCAACGGGCGCAATTACTTCCCGCACGACATCGAACGTACGGTCGCGGCAGTGGTGCCCGCCTCGTGCCGGCCACAGGCCGCGGTGTTCGCGGACGACGAGCTCCAGCAGGCGCGGATTGTGCTCGTGCAAGCCGTGTATCCGCATCGCGCGCACGAACTCGAAGCCGCCGCGATGAGCGCGCTGATCCGGCGAGCGGTCGGCGTGGCGCATGAGCTTCGCTTAAGTGAAATCTTCTTTACCACCAGCCGGCTACCGGTGACGACCAGCGGCAAGATTCGCCGACACGCTTGCCGTGATGCCTGGCAGGCGGGCTTGCTGAAACCGCTGAATCCCCGTGATCTGAAGCGCGGTTCATCGGGTTCCCCGCACGAGGAGAGCCAATGAAATCGCTCGCGAACAGTCATTCGGCAACGACACGCGACGGAGGTGGCCCGACCAGCCCGGAGGCGGCGAGGACCATCGACCTGGCGCTC
>JBPCXK010000350.1:0-5257 GCA_051008635.1 Gammaproteobacteria bacterium | reverse complement strand
CACCCACCCCTGGCCTGACACGCGTTTTCGCCGTTATCACCCGAGGCAGGAGCCGTATGCGGGAATTCCGCACGTACGGATCTGTGCGGGGGGCGCCCCGTGAGGGGCGTTCCTACCGCGACTAGTCGCTGCGCCTCGTCTGCACGCTTGGCTGGGGCCGGGGGAAGTACCCAACACGTTAGCCTTCGTCGAGCTAACCGCTGGTTGGCGGCGGGCCGACACCGGTGAAGACATGCCCATGACCTTGAAGAAACTCGGAGAGTGACCGCGGGTTACGACCGAGAAGCAATTGAAGATCGGGCGACACTTCATTGTCGGAAGGGTTGTAGGCGGACGCTATGTGGGCAAGATCGAACGCACGCCAGTCGGGGATTCCCGCTTCCATAAGACGAGCTTTGTAGGCATCGGGCGACACCGACTCATATGCAACGGCTCGTTCAGCGACAACGGCGAGCTCAGTCGCAACCTCGTCGTAGCTGCACGCTACCGGTCCGGTGAGTAGGTAGGTCCGACCGGAATGTCCGGCAGGGTTGCCGAGCACGACAGCGGCGGCGGCGCCTACGTCCAAGGTATCAACCAGGGGAAAGCGGTTGATTCCCATCGGAGCTGCAAGCTGTCCATCTCCCCGGATGGCGTCTGCGGCGCGTAGAAGGTTCTGCATATAGAGGTGGGGCTTGAGAAGGGTCCAGCTCGTTGAGCCGTTCTGAATCTCTTCGTCGATAGTATTGTGGTCTCGCATCAGCGCAACTGGAGACTTAGACGAAGCTCCGATAGCGGACAACTTGACGATATGCTTCACATTGGCGCGTCGGGCGTGCGCGAGTACGCGCTGCTGCTGAGATACTGAGTCTGGGCCATCCCTACCGGCGAGCAGCATCACCTCCACGCCGTCGAGTGCGCGGGAGAGGGATGCGTCGTCTTCGAAACTCCCGTGCACAACCTGGACGCCACGGAGTTCTTGGGTGTTGGAAGGGTTCCGCACGAGCGACCGAACTGCCGCTCGCGCTTCCACAAGGGCGCTCACGGCCTCGCCTCCGACTTGGCCTGTTGCTCCGGTGATCAAGATCATGGTGCGACAACTCCCGACTGGTACCCAGAACACTCAGCTCAGAATACGCTAGCATAGCTGATAGCTCGGCTAAGAGCCGTAGCCTTCTTGCTAGCTGATCGAATGCGGCCGTTCCCGTCTCTCGCAAACAGCCGACTGTGAGACGTTCCAATGTCAGCCTAATTGTCTCTCGGAATGCCATTTCAGTTTGCGGGCTTCTGCGTCGGCATTCCAAAGATTTTCGGGTCGGATTGGGACCTTCCAACTGGGCGCGAACTTCCGCTGCTGGCTAGGTTGAGTCGATCCCCGTACGCCGGTCAAGGGCAGCTATCTGGAACTTCCCCAGGGATACGCACATGTAGCTCGAACGGCTCCTTGGGGTCGTTCTGAGACCTTCAGCCTCAAAACAATTCGCGCTGCGCGGTGATTGCAGCAGCCTTGAGATCGATCGGCGCAATGCAGCGCTGGTCGTTGTTGGCAGACTTGTTGACCCGTGGACTCACCGCATACCCCGTCAGCCAGCTTGAAGGACAGGGCCGCATCAGCCGCGCCGCTTCGTCAAGTGTTCCGCGCAACCAACAGTCGTAGGCTTCCGGTGGGATAATGGAGGGCATCCTGCTGTCAAGCTTGCCCACCAGGTCGTTAGCGGGTGTCGTTACCAGCGAAGGTGTCGCTTCCATTCCAGTGATCCCACAACCCGGCGAACATCATGGTTCTGCGATCGGCCATGTGAACGAGGAACGGCTGTCGACCATTCGGCGTGCGCACCCACTCGAAAAAGCCGGAGGCGGGAATCAGGCAGCGATAGCGTTTGAACGGTATCCGGTAAGCCGGTTTGTGGCGAACAGTTTCAGCCCGAGCCTGTGCGGTCCTCCAGTCCCGCCGCTTACCTGTTGACCAATGCGGGATCAATCCCCATCGCATACGCAACCATTCGCGTTCTCCGCTGCAATTAACTCGAAGGATGGGAACATCCGCACCCGGCGCGATGTTGAAGCTAGTGAACGGGTTGGGCGGCCAAGGCATGTCCACGTCGCGATAGCGAGTGCCATCGGATCGATAGAAGAACCTGCCGCACATCAACCCGCCTGCCGTGCCAGCAATGATTTCACAGTCACATTTTTCTGAGCACGCTTTGTACCCTTTCATGTGCCAAATAACGCTCAGCATCCTCGGGCGCGCAGCCAGCATCTATCAGCGCGTTATGGACCCTGTCATATATCGCCTTCTTCACAGGCCGGTGAGCGCGCACGAACGACCAGATGCCTGCCGCGATGAAGCAAGCTGCGGCCGACCAGATCAGGACCAACGCTGGCGTGGTCAATGCTTCAGGCATTCCAGTTTCCCCTTGCAAGCAGTGATTGTACGAACGGGTCGGTTTCGGCCTTGACGTACAGGGTGGGCAGGTGGCTCGTTCCGATGCGTTCGGCGTCGTAGTCCGGCCAGCGTTCCCGCGCCAACTTCAGCGCCTGCCACCGTTCGGTGTCACCCAGACAACCGAGATAGTCACACTGGCCGCTGGGGCGCATTCGGTAAGCGTGATAGCGCATTAGCAGACGGTCCCTGTCGAGCGTCGATGTGCGTACTATAGCGCTGAACACCCGCCGAGCTGAAGGAATCCCGCTTCCGGTTGTACTATAGTGGTACTATTTTTTTAGAATGATCCCGAAAATAGCTCTAGATAGCGCCTTTTGACTCAGAAACCCATTTCCCCTTTGGAAAAGGGGGAAGGTCAAGGTGCCGCTCTGTCGAGCGGCGATTGTTATCCGCTCAGCCGCGTAGGCTCCCGTGGCCGCATCCAAAAAATTATTTCGGACAGTAGGGATATAAACATAAATTCGTTACTTTATTCTAAGTGACACGCTCGCGCTGTAAGCGGTCAGTCGCTGAACAAGGTGACTACCTCCTCGCGTTTTACTACGTGGCAGTAAATCATATTGATGATCTGTAGCTCCGCAAGATGCAGCTCCTCGGTGGCGGCCGCGCAGCAGTCCTCCACGACGACGACGTTAAAGCTCTCATCCGCCAGGCTGCGCACTGTGGAGGAGACGCATTGGTCGGTAAAGATTCCCGAGATGATGACGTTCTTTACTCCCATGTTGTGCAGCACCAGACGAAGATTGGTGCCGGTCAGCGCGCTGTCGGTGGTTTTGGTAATGACAATCTCGTCGTCTCGCGGCGCAAGATCGGCCACGATCTGACTGTCTTCGCGATCTTTGGGCAACAGCAGATAGTTGAACCCCGGCTTCTTCTGGCTCAGCGATCGGTCGCGTCCGTCCACCCTGAGACAAGCGATACGCGCGAAGATGTTATCGACCTCTCGTGTGCGGCAGTCGGCGATGAGCGTTGCGATATTCGGTATTACTACCTGCTTCATGTGATCGATGAACGACGCCCAGCGCTCGGCCTCCTGTGGATCGTCCTTCTCGAGATAGGTATTCTGCACGTCGATGACGAGGTGTGCGGTCTCCTCGGGTCGCAGCACGATATCCTCCGGCTCTTCGGCCGTCGCGTAGTAAAACGATCTGTGTGCGGTCTTCCAGCTCATGGTTCATTTTCCTCGGGTTTTCTGTGTCGACGCGAAAGCAACCACGCACCGATCTCGGTAGTCGCAAATATGCCGCCCGGCCGCAGGATCAACAGCAATATCATCCCGCAAGCCAGCGTCACCTCGGTCAAGCCCACGACCGGTCTGGCAAAGAACTGCGTTGCGTTGATGGTGTTCTCGAGCATGCGCAGGCCCTCAAAGGCGCCAGTCACCGCGAAGGCGCCGGTCACTGCGCCCGACACCGTCATCGGGCCGCCGATGACCAGCATTCCCAGAATCACAAAGGTCTCCTTCAGGTAAAAGGCCTTTGGAGAGAATGACGTGATGAAGTGTCCCCACAGCGCGCCGCCCACGCCCGCCATGAGCGCACTGATGACAAAAGCCCGCCAGCGCAGGTTCGACACATGGGTGCCGGTCGCCTCCGCCGCTGCCTCGTCGTCGCGTACCGCTCGCAGCATGAGACCGGTGCGTGACTCCTTGAAGGCGAGCGCCAGCACGATGGCCACGACCGCGAAGACCGCCGCCAGATACAGGTTGGTCGCCTTGGGCACGCCGAAGAAAGTACGCGGGCCGTTGGTCACTGCGCTCCAGTTGACCATGATCGTGTGAAGCACCACGAGCAGCGCGAATGAAGTGATGACCGCGGCCGCGTCCGACAACCTCATCAGCGGGTAGGAGACGCAAGCCGCGATCGCGGCCGCCACCAGACCGCCAATGAGGATGGTGAGGTAGGGCGAGAGCTGCACGTTTTGCAGCATGGGGTAGAGATCCGGGAGCGCCATGCCCTTGGCCTGTAACGGCATGGAGAGAATGCCCGACGCGTACGCGCCCACACCCATGAAGCCTATATGAGCGAAGGACAGGATTCCGGAGTTGCCCATGAAGGCCTGCAGGCCCACCACCAGGATGAGGCTGATGCACAGGTTGGTGGCGATACGCTCGAACAGGCGATCACCCATGAACACCGTCGTCCCCACCAGCAGCGCCACCGGAATGACGAGGATCAACAGGGTGAGTATGTTTTTCTTGTGAAACACGCTGGCTAGATGTTAGATGCGCCGAGCCGAGCCCGGTCCACGGATCAAGCCTTCCGGGCGCCACAGCAGGATCAGAATCACGGCCGTGAAAGTGAAAGCGTCGCGGAACTTCAACAGATCCTGTGGCAGGGTGAAGTTCAGACCCATGTCGATCAACGCGAGCAGGTATCCGCCCAGCACGGCACCCGGCAGGCTGCGCATGCCGCCGATCACGGTTGCGATGAAGGCGATGAGCAATGGCTCGAGCCCGATCCCGGGGACAACGGTGCCGATGCGCCCTAACCACACCAGCGCCACCATTCCCGCGAGCAGTCCGCTGATCGCGAAGGCGGCGCTGATGATGAGGTTCGCGGGCACCCCCAGCATGCGGGCCATAGTGAAGTGTGTGGCGGCGGCGCGCATTGCGATACCGAGGATGGATCGTCGCATCAAGAAGGCGAATAGCGCGAGCAGCAACAGGGCGAGCGCGATCGTCAGCAAATTCCGCACCGGGGTGATCAGCCCCGCGAACTGCACTGTCTCGGAAAAAATGTCGGGCAGCGGCACATTGCGCGGACGCGGGGAGATGAACAATAGGGCCGCGTTCTGAAGCAAGGTGGAGAAGGCGAACGAGGTGATCAGCAC
>JBPCXK010000349.1:0-11276 GCA_051008635.1 Gammaproteobacteria bacterium | reverse complement strand
GCATCATCCCGGTCAACCCGAATTACCAGGAAATACTCGGCGAGACCTGTTACCCGGCACTCGAGGACGTACCAGACAAGATCGACGTGGTCGACGTGTTCCAGCGCTCGGAGAGGGTCATGTCGTTCGCCGAGTCCGCGGTGGGCATAGGCGCGCGGGTGTTGTGGATGCAACTGGGCGTGGTCAACGAGGAGGCGGCTTCACTGGCGCGTGAAGCCGGGTTGGACGTGGTCATGAATCGTTGCATGAAGATCGAGCACGCGCGTTTGTTTGGGGGTTTGAACCTGGTGGGTGTGACCACGGGCATCGTTTCTTCCAAGCGCCCGCATTGGGTGCCGTATTAATGGGCGATAGAGAATTTGGTTTCGAAACCCTGTGTCTGCACGCAGGCCAGGTGCCGGACCCGACCACGGGCGCGCGCGCCGTGCCGATATACCAGTCAGCGGCTTACGTGTTCGACAGCACGGACCACGCCGCCAGCCTGTTCAATCTGCAGACCTTCGGCAACGTTTACACGCGTCTCATGAATCCGACCAACGCGGTGTTCGAGGAGCGTATGGCTGCGCTCGAGGGCGGCCGCGCCGGCCTGGCAGTGGGTTCCGGCATGGCAGCGCAGATGGTGGCGTTATTGACCCTGATGGAGGCTGGTGATGAGCTGGTCTCCTCGAGCACGTTGTACGGCGGCACTTATTCGCAGTTCGATGTCACGTTTCGCAAAATGGGCATCGACACACGCTTTGTCGACAGCGACGACCCACAGAACTTCAAACGTGCGCTGACGCCGAAGACCAAGGCCCTGTACGCCGAAACCATCGGCAATCCGGTCAACAACGTGCTCGATATCGAGTCTGTCGCCGCCGTCGCGCATGATGCGGGCATCCCGCTGATTATCGACAGCACTTTTGCCACCCCGTACTTATGCAAGCCCATCGAATTCGGCGCCGATATCGTCGTGCATTCGGCCACCAAGTTCATCTGCGGTCATGGCACATCGCTTGGCGGCGTGCTTGTGGAGTCGGGCCGGTTCCCCTGGGACAACGGTAACTTCAACGGCATGACCGAGCCCTCCAAGGGCTATCATGGGGTGCGCTTTTACGAGACCTTCGGCGATTTCGGTTTCACCATGAAGGCGCGTTGCGAGACCTTGCGCACGCTGGGCCCGGCGTTGAGCCCTTTCAACGCCTTTTTGTTCCTGCAGGGCGTGGAAACCCTGCCGATCAGAATGGAGCGCCACTGCGAGAATGCCATGGGCGTGGCGAAGTTTCTGCACGAGCATGCGGCCATATCATGGGTGAAATACGCGGGGCTGAGTGGCAATCCGTACTACGATCTCGCCCGTAAATACATGCCCAAAGGCGCGGGCTCGATTTTCACGTTCGGCATCAAAGGCGGGCAGGGGGCGAGCGTCAAATTCATCGAGGCGGCCGAGTTCATGAGCCATCTCGCGAACGTCGGCGACGCCAAGACCCTGATCTGTCACCCGGCATCCACTACCCACCGCCAGCTGGACGAGGAAGAACAGCTCGCAGCGGGCGTCACGCCGGACATGATTCGCATATCCGTCGGACTCGAAACCCTGGACGACATTCTGTGGGATCTTGACCAGGCGTTGGCCAAGTCGCGGTAGTCTGGGCGGCCTTGGCACTGGGCTGGATCGATTCGCCCCTGCTTGATTCCGGATAGGCTAGCCCGTTGAGGATACCGGGGTGGTTGCCGGCCTGCGGTGCGCGCAGGCCGGCAAGTGTCAACAGGTTCTTAAGTTCACAGGTTCAGCAGATCGAGCACTTCCGCTGCCCTCTCCCTCGCGGTGTCAAGCGCCGTCGCCGACAAGATTTCTGCTCTGCGGACCTTGTCGAGCAGGCCCGCCAGATCACTGATATCGGATTCGTCCATGTCAGCCAAGTCCCTCCTCCCCATCAGCTCCACGCAAAAATCAACGAATCGACGGACACGGGCTTTATGTTCCTCCTGCTCGACCGCATTCTTTGGGCTCTCGTCCGGTTGGGCGTTCCACCGGAACTCCCAAACCTGGGAGAGATCATCAAGGAGTGCATGGGCTCCTGGTGTTCCCGACGCCAAAAACGATAGTCCATGCAGCAGCAGGCGTACGACCGCACGCAGGCGGTCGTCTCCCATCTCGCCGAGCCAACTTCCTAGCTGTGAGTTAAAGGCCGCTGCGAACCGGTCGACGACGACTTCGAATCGTTCAGCCATGGCACATCTCCTTGTGCGCCGGGGTTATCCCTAATCTCCCGCCTTTGGCGGCATTGCGTTGTCACTGCATGACAACGCCTACAAGGTTTCCAGTATGGCATGAGGCCGCGGGGCGGACAAGTTAGCTCACGCAGCACAAACAAACGAACGGGGCCGCCATCCTTTTGCTGGCCGGCCGCTGGCGAGCGAGTTGCATGAGTTGATCATTTCGCGCGGAAAACCGGATATGTCGCGCCGTGCGAAGTTTCTGCAGGAGCACGAAGCCATATCGTGGGTGACGTACACGGTCTTGAGCGACCGTCCGTACCACGATATGGAGCCGTTTCTACAAGCCGACGCGTGTTGGGCTTCGCTGCGCTCAGCGCCAACCCGCGGGAAATTCGCATAATTACGGCTCCAAGCGCCACTGAAGTATGACCGTCGTTTCGGTGGCAAAGTCACTGTACTCGGGCTAGGCTACGCTCAATTGGTAAACATCCGGGGCCTCCCTATGTCTCACGCACCCAATTCTCTCGCGGCACGCGATATCGCCTACGTGCTTCATCCATACACGGATCTCGCTGCGCATCAGGAGCGCGGACCGATGGTACTTACCAAAGGGGAGGGGATTTATGTCTGGGACGATGACGGCAAGCGCTACATCGAGGGTCTTGCGGGATTGTGGTGCACCGCGCTCGGGTATAGCGAGAAGCGTCTTGCTGAAGCCGCGAAGCGGCAGTTGGATACCTTGCCATATGCGCACACTTTCGCGCACCGCTCGACCGAACCCGTTATCGAGCTCGCCGAAAAACTGATATCGATTGCGCCAGCGACCATGGGCAAGGCGTTTTTCACCAACTCGGGTTCCGAGTCGGTGGACACGGCGATGAAGATGGTCTGGTACTACAACAACGGATTGGGCCGCCCGGAAAAGAAAAAAATAATCGCGCGTCGCCGCGCCTACCACGGTGTCACTATCGCAGCCGCCAGTCTGACCGCTTTGCCTCACGTCCAGAACGATTTCGATCTACCGATCGCGCGCGTTTGCCATACAGATACACCGAGTCATTATCGCTACGCGCAGCCCGGCGAGAGCGAACAGGCGTTCGGCACGCGCCTGGCCAACAGTCTGGAAGCGCTCATTCAGGCGGAGGGGCCGGACACCGTGGCCGCATTCATCGCAGAGCCTGTCATGGGCGCGGGTGGCGTGGTCACGCCGCCGGCGACGTATTTCGAAAAGATTCAGGCTGTGCTGAAACGCCACGATATCTTGATGATCGCCGACGAAGTGATCTGTGGCTTTGGGCGTACGGGCAGTATGTGGGGCAGCCAGACTTATGGCATTGCGCCTGACATCGTGACCTGCGCCAAACAGCTTTCCTCCGCGTATTTGCCTATCGGCGCGGTCATGGTCACCAACGACATTCACGACGTGCTCATTGAGCAAAGCCGCAAGCTCGGCACATTTGGCACCGGCTACACCTACGGTGGGCATCCGGTCACCACAGCGGTGGCGCTGGAGACCCTGAGGATCTACGAGGAGCGCGATATCGTCGGCCTGGTGCAGGCGATCGCGCCGCACTTCCAGAAACGCCTCAGGGGCTTGGGCGAACATCCGCTCGTCGGCGAGGCGCGCGGCGTGGGCTTGATCGGCGGGCTGGAGATCGTCGCCGACAAGTCGAGTAAAGCGCAGTTTGCGCCCGAGGAAATGGTGAATGCCCAGATCGCCGACAAGGCGCTGGGTCACGGTTTGCTGGTGCGGCCGTTGCCTGACGATGCAATCGGTATCTGCCCGCCACTCATCATCACCGAGCCGCAGGTCGATGAGCTGTTCGATTGTCTGCAGCGCGCGCTCGATGATGTCGCGGCAGAGATAAAGTTGCGCTAGAAAAACGCAGAGGCGCACAGGCGCAAAGGGTCTTAAGAACACAAGCTACTCTGTGCCTTCTCGCCTCTGCGTTCTTATTCCGTATGTATACCCCTGATCTCGAGATATTCCTTGAGCGCTTGCGCGTTGTTCAGCCTCGTTTCCTTCGAGCTGAAGACGAGCGTCACCGTATCTCCCCGCAGATGTTCCCGCAGTTCCTCCAGCGCCGAGCGATTCTGGTCGAGCTCTTTGACGTACCGCGCCCTGAATTCATCCCATTTTTTGGGATCGTGCCTGTACCACTTCCTCAGCTCGTCGCTGGGCGCGATGTCTTTTGCCCAGAAGGCGATAGCGGCTTTTGCCTTACTGACACCGCGCGGCCAGATCCGGTCGACAAGTATTCTCACACCGTCGCCGTGGTCGGGCGTGTCGTAGATTCGTTTGATCTGAATCTTCACCGCCGACGGTTCAGCCAGTCGGTTTCCTTGAACGGTGACTACTTTGGCGTTGTTGTCTAATTCGCCGCCCGCTGATCCAACTTCGCCTGCATTTGCGCGAGCAGGCCTTCGATGCCTTCCTTTTGCACGATTTCCAGATAGCTGCTGCGGTAGCTGCTGACGAGGCTGACTTCTTCGATAACGACGTCGTAGACGCGCCATTGGTCACCGCGGAGTATCATTTTGTAATCGACGGGAATCTCCTTGTCGCTGGTCACAATGAGCGTATCGACCAGCGCGTACTTTTCTTTTCTGATCTTTTCGTCGACAAATTCCACGCGTTCATCGGTGTAGGCCTTGATTCGGCCCAGATAAGTGTTGATGAGCAACTGGGAGAAGAGCTCCACAAAGCGTTCTTTCTCACCGTCCGAAGCCTTTCTCCAGTTCTTGGCAAGAACTCTTTGCGACATATTGCGAAAATCGAAGCGTTCGGCAATCAGGCCCCCGATCTTTTCGCGTTGCGTCTGTTTGTCGAGGCCGCCATTGTTGAGCGCGTCAATGATGGCGTCGACTGTGATTTTCGCCTGCTCGGCGGGTGCGGTTGCAGCAACGGCCGCACCGGCCCCGATGGCCAGAACGAGCAGAATCAGTGGTATGAGTCGGATTTTGCACACAGCGGTACCCCTTTTTTGACTAAGCCCGTGCCCCTTTCGTAAGTAAATCATTTACTCACATTCGCGGCGCGATTTTGTAGATAGGCGTCACGAACGAACAGATAAGGGTCGAGCTGCTCGGCTTTTATGCTCTCGTAGGTGTCCTTGTCCAGGGATAGACTGTTAATCGACCGAAATGTTCGGGCGCCGACGATGACCGCGGCGTCGCCCTCGGCGAGATACACGATCGGGTTGGCGAATCCGTCGGCGACGCTGCCGACAGCATCGCGCGCGCTGGTCGGGCCCACGAAGGGCAGCACGAGGTAAAAGCCGGAGCCGACGCCGTAGCGGCCCATCGTTTGCCCGAAATCCTCGTCTTTCTCGCGCAGATTGAATTCACTGCGGGCGGGATCGAACAAGCCGCCGATCCCGAGTGTACTGTTTATCACCAGTCTCCCGAGCTGTACTCCAGCGTCCTTGAACTTGAGCTGCAGAGTCGCGTTTACGATGCTGATCGGGCTGGTGAGGTTGGAGAAGAAGTTGCTCACCGACACGCGCGCGGGCTCGGGCACCACGCGATAGACCTTTGCCACAGGCTTCAGCGCGTAGGAATACAGTTTGTCGTTGAACCAGAACATCCCGCGGTTGAACGCTTCAAGCGGATCGGAAGCTATCTGGCCAGAATCATCGCTTCCATCGCCGAACGGATCGTCCTCGAACGGATCACCCTCGAGCGGATCGTCCTCGAACGGGTCGTTCTCGAACGGATCATCACCGGCTTCGTCATCGGTAAACGGATCGACCAGCGCGGCGTTTTGTTGCGCTACCAACAGCGGCGCCTCGTCGGCCGCTGTTGCCGAAGGTACCGCAAACGCCAACAAGAGTATCACCAGCAAGCAAGCCGCACCCTTCACTTCTGCGGTCCGCTCTGGAAGATATACTTGCTCACCAACTCTTCCAGGCTGATAGCCGATTCGGTCTCGAGGATTTCGCCGCCCGGCTCGATGGTCTCCTCCGCTCCCCCGGGCGAAATCTTGATGAACTTGTCGCCGATGATCCCTTGAGTGCGGATCGAAGCGATGGCGTCTTGCTGGATCTGCACGCCGTTGTCGATGGCCATGTCGACGATGGCCTCGAATTCGCCGTTGTCGAGCATAATGTTGTCTACCTTGCCTACGCGCACGCCGGCCAGCTCGACGAATGCACCCTGTTTGAGCCCGGAGATGGAAGTAAATCGGGCTTGCACCGTGTAGGAGCTCTCGAGAAAACCGAGATTGCCCATCTTGACGGCGAGATACGAAAAACAGACCAGGCCGGCAAGGACAAACAGTCCGACCACGAATTCCGTGCTAAGTCGCTTCATCGGGGAGTATTTGGTTCGTGTGCAAACGTTGTGTGTTACAGCATGATTGCGCTGATCAGATAATCGGCGAACAGCACGGCGATGGCGGACACGACCACGGCGTTAGTGGTGGTGCGGCTGACGCCCTCGGCGCCGAACGCGCCCTGTCTGTCCAGATGCAACAAGAATCCCTTGGCGGCCGAAATCCACACGATCAACAGCCCGAAGACGAATGATTTGATCAGCCCCATTTGAATGTCGCCCCACAACACGGCCTCGAACATGCCCTGAAAATATGCGCCGGCGCTGACCTTGAACAGTACCACGCCGACAAACCAACCCCCAAAAATTCCGAGCACGTCAAAGATACTGGTGAGAATGGGGACGGAAACGATGCCGGCGACGAGTTTCGGCGCAATAAGGTAACGCTGTGGATCGATGGCCATACACTCCAGCGCGTCGATCTGCTCGTCCGCGCGCATGATACCCATCTCGGCGCAGATCGCCGAACCCGCCCGGCCGATGACCATAAGCGCTGTCAGCACCGGACCCAGCTCGCGAATGAGGCTCAAGGCGACGGCCGCGCCCAGTAGCTCTACGGAACCGAAGCGCACAAGTGTGTTGTAGAACTGCAGCGCGATGACCATTCCGGTAAAAATCGCCGCAACCACAATCACCAGTGTCGAACGCGCACCGATGAAATGAATTTGTTTGACGATCGGCCGCAAGGAGTAAGGCGGCGTCACGGCGCACAGCAACCCCGCAGCGAGGAACATCGCCATGAGGCCGGTCTGCTCGACATAGTAAATAACGTTGCCGCCGAGTTTCTCAATTTGGGTGTTCATTGAAGCTGCCGGCTAGCTCTGCTCACTCGCGTCGGTCAAACGTTCCAGATACTCATCCGCGTCCAGCGACGGTGTGCGCGGCCGCCGCTGCAACATATCCTGCACGCGATCGTCATTCGATGCCCGCACGTGTTCCACCGTGCCGGCGATGAGCGCCTTGCCGTCTTCGAGCACGGTGATGCGATCCGCGATCTTGAGCGCGCTTTCGAGCTCGTGCGTCACTACGACGATGGTCATGCGCATGGCGTCGCGCAGGCGCAGTATCAGCTCGTCGAGTTCCACCGAAGTGATGGGGTCGAGTCCGGAAGAGGGCTCGTCGAAGAACAGCAACTTCGGATCCATGACTACAGCTCGCGCCAGGCCTGCGCGTTTGAGCATGCCTCCGGAAAGCTCAGCCGGCATCAGCTCTTCGCTGCCTGCGAGGTTCATCATCTCGAGTTTCATGCGGCAAATAATGCGGATCGTGTTTTCGTCCAGGCGCGTGTGCTGGCGCAGCGGCAGCGTGACGTTGTCGAACACGTTCATGGAGTTGATGAGTGCGCCGTGCTGAAAAGCAACACCGATCGACTTGCGCAGCTCAAAGAGTTCTTTCTGGCTGGTGTTGACCATGTCGCGCCCCAACACCCGGACCGCACCGGAAGTGGGGCGTTTCAAACCCAGCAGGTGTCGCAACAGCGTGCTCTTGCCGGAGCCGCTGCGACCCATGATGACGCTGATCTCGCCGTTTGCGACGCTGACGTCCACACCATGCAGAGTCTGGCGCTCGCCATAGTGGCTGACCAGATTCTCCACCTCTACAGCCGCGCGTGGTGTATCGTTCGTCTGCATCCCCAGGCTGCGGGTGCGATCGATCAGAGGCTGTCGCTGGCGGAGTCGTGGATCGGCAAGACCTTGTCCAGGCGCGCCAACCGCAGCACCTGCATGGCAGGTTCACTGACGCTGATGAGCGCGAATTTCAGGTCTTTGTGTCTGGCGATCCGCAGCCCCTCGACCAGATTAGCGACCCCGGAGCTGTCGATGTATTCGACCTGCGTCATATCGATCAGCAGATTTTCGCCGTTCTCTAGATGTTCGAGAATCTGTTCACGCGCCGTGGGCGAATACTTGATATCGATTTCGCCGCTAAGGGCGATGACCGTGTAGTCGCAGTGAGTGTGGACCGGAAACTTCATGAAAGCTCCGCTGCCTTACGGGTTAGCGCCTTGCGCATCTCCAGGATGTTGCCTACGCCTTGCGGCGGGTCCAAAAACCGCACTTCGTCCATGATCTCGTTGATGAAGTGCACGCCGAGCCCGCCGGGGCTGAGCTCGTCGACAGGTTGTGGCCGGATGACGTTTGCGTCGACCGGGTCCGCGAAGTCGGTCAGCCGGAACACTGCCTGACCGTGGTCGTCGAAGATTTCCAGGATGATGTCGCCTTTAGGTTGGACGCCGTAGGCGTGCCTGATGATGTTGGCGCAGGCCTCGTCGATCGCCAGCACGATGAAGTTGAGCTCGTCCGCCGCGCAGCCTCTGGCACGCATGGCCTTGCGCACCACATCACGTACCCGGCGCAGCTCGTCCGCGCGTGAGTCGAAACGCAGTTCGATTAGCGGTTCCATATTTTCACGCCTGTATGTCCGGACTTTCTTTGTTGTACTTCCGTGCACAGCCCTGTTGGTGCGCCGATATCAGGGCGACAGTATCTTAACTCGCCCGACTAATATCAATACCGGCTAGCCCGCATCCGTCACCGATTGGCATGATGATCGCGCAGAGCATTGGCTCTACAACGGATTTTCTGAAGAAGCGGAATACAGGTCGTATTTCCGAGAAGAAGAAAATTCGTTGTGGAGTCAAGGATCAAGCGAGCGCGGGTCAATTCGGTGACGGAGCACTAGTCGACAGTCGCCGGTCTGCGCCGGCGTCTGCCACCACGCTTCTTGTTCGAGGATTTATTGAGCGGCCCGCGCCGTTGGCGCCTGGCCGGGGGCTCGGGTTGGATGAGCAATTCCGGCGTAACGCTGGCAACGCCTATCTTGTGGCCGACAAAGCGCTCGATTTCCGGCAGATGAAAAGCCGAGTCCTCGCACGCGAAGCTGACTGCGTCGCCCTCCGCTCCCACGCGCGCGGTGCGGCCGACACGATGCACATAGTCTCCTTCTGACTGTGGCAAGTCGTAGTTGAAGACATGGCTTACGTCGGGGATGTGCAGCCCACGGGAGGCCACGTCGGTCGCGACGAGCAAAGGGTACTCGCCTGCCTCGAAACCCAGGATCAACGCCTGGCGCTTGCGTTGCGGCACATCGCCCGACAGCAACGCCACTTTATGTCCGTTGGCGCCGAGATAGGCCGCAAGCGCCTCGCCGACATGCTTGGTGTTGACGAAAATCATGGCGCGCTCGGGCGCATGTCTTTGCAAGAGGCCCAGCAGCAACGGAATCTTCTCCGAGTTGGCCGGAAAGTACACCACCTCGCGCACGTTCTCCGCGGTGATGCCGGCGGCTTCGATTTTCACCAGGTGTGGATTGTTCATGTGCTCATAAGCGAGCTCCATCACGCGGTAGGAAAGCGTGGCGGAAAACAACATGCTCAACCGCTTTTCCGGCGCGGGCATCCGCCGCATCAGAAAACGGATGTCTTTTATGAAGCCGAGATCGAACATCCGGTCGGCCTCATCCAGCACCGCGACCTGGATGGCGCGCAGGTCGAACACGCGTTGTTTGAAGTAATCGATCACGCGGCCGGGTGTACCGATGATGATGTCTACGCCTTGCTCCAGTGTCTCGCGTTGTTGGATGTATTGCGTGCCACCGTAGATAAGTCCCAGACGAAAGGGCATGTTGCGGCCGAGCACGAGCGCGTCTTTGTGAATCTGGATGGCAAGCTCACGCGTGGGTGCGATTACTATTGCGCGCGGCTGTGTGGGCTTGCGCTCCCGTCGCGCAGCATGCGCAAGCAGGTGCGCGTAGAGGCCGACCAGAAACGCCGCGGTCTTGCCCGTCCCCGTTTGCGCCTGCCCGGCCACATCGTGACCGCCGAGCGCGATGGGCAGTGTTTTCTCCTGGATGGAAGTGCAGTAGTGAAAACCGGCCTCATCGAGGCCTTGTTGAAGCGGGGAAGGGAGCTGGAGGTCGCTAAATCGAGTGTCAGTCAACAGTTGTTCAGTCATGGTGTGCAAGCATACCGCAAGCGGATGGAAAAAACGCTGTTTTTTCAGAAAGCTAGAGTTGCATGCAATTGTTTGCCGGGTCTTTTTGACCTTCGGTCCGCACTTTTTGCTCAAGCGTAGACTTGCCCCGCCCGATGGGGTAAGCTCGAATTTCAAGTTTTTCTGTTTGATCAACAAATCACCACGCTGGCCCCGGTGGCAAGGGATTGAAGGTGGCCACCACTACCAACATCAAGCCACCCAAGTGCACCGACCGGTGAGTATTCGGAGTTCGTTGTTGTGAGCGACAAGATTTCGCATGTGACGGATGGGAGTTTTGAAGACGACGTCCTGAACTCGGACGATCCCGTGCTGGTCGACTACTGGGCCGAGTGGTGTGGCCCCTGCAAGTCAATCGCTCCCATTCTCGATGAGCTTGCCGATGAATACGCAGGCAAGCTGAAAATTGCAAAACTCAATATCGACGAGAACCCCGCAACACCACCGAAATACGGAATACGCGGAATTCCCACACTGATGATATTCAAGGGCGGCGACGTCGAAGCCACCAAGGTCGGCGCGGTATCAAAATCGCAGCTCACTGCCTTTATTGACCAGAATATTTGACTGGCAAGGCGTGACGCCTGGGCTGGACGATCGTTATTATTAATGCTAATTTGGTGACGAAATAAGCGGCTAATTCCCGCCCCCCAAGCATACAATTCCTCGAGCTTCACTCCGGACAATCCGTCCCCGGGCAGTCCGGGCATTCAATCCTGTTTTCGGGTGTTCTACATCATCCTGACGCAC
>JBPCXK010000348.1:0-10437 GCA_051008635.1 Gammaproteobacteria bacterium | reverse complement strand
GCTGCACACTGTCGAAATCGATGAACGTATTGTCCTCATTTGTCTCCTGTCTGTCAGAGCGAAATTACGGCGGCGCCGGCAACGGTTAGTCCAACCCCAGCTATCCGCCCAAACCACACGCCTCTTGCTAATACCTTTTCCGCAAGCACAAACAGGGCAAGTCCGACAATCCAGATCAAGTTCATAACGCCGCCTGCAAACAGAAGCGCCATCAGAAACCAGCAGCAGCCAAGACAATAGGTCCCATGTCCCAAACCCATTACGAGAGCACCTACGTTTCCCGGTCTCCGGTATCGAGTAAGGTACTCCACGGGCGAACGACAGTGGCGTAAGCACGCCTGTTTGATAGGCGTGAGCTGCCATAATCCCGCAGCAATGAGTAGCCCGCCTGTGAGAATGGAACTCGTACTGTGCATCATGTTGGACAGTACGCCCGCACTTTCCAGCGACCACTGTGCAGCCACTGCGGCTATGCTGAAAAATAACCACGCGAGTAGATAACCGGACACAAATACGCTCGTCGCACCGTAAGGTGGCCTGTTAGCTCGCGATCTGCGGTTAAGGGCCGCCGCTAGCAGTATGGTGGGAGTGGCGCTGGGTAACATCATAGCCACCATCATTAGCCACCACATCACTAGCATGACACCGGCGTAGCCTGCGCTCCACTGTGCGGCAACCATCGACATGGCTGCGTCCACGCCGCTTGCCATCGCGGAATCTTCGGTGGCGGTCATGGCTGACGGGGCGCGTGTCATCTCGAACGCATTCATATCCATCCCGACGCCTAGCAGGGTATAAACCCAAGCGAGCGCCGCAACCAGGACAAGTGTCACCACCACGACCCGCCGATCGCGGCGGAGGAGTTGTTCGACACTGACCGATGGAAACCCCATCGGTTCGATTTAGCTGCGGACCACCCCGGTACCGGAGTGACGGAGCTTATTGAACTGGCCGTAGCTGTCTTTCAAGTCCAACTTCACTGCCGATTCGGCACCGGTCAGACTGGTAGCGCTGCCGATCTCGGCAAACTCAAACTCGATGCCGTGTGGTATATCGATGCGTACCCGGTGTTCACCGTCGCTATGTGGCGGCCGAATCGGACTTCCAGTCGATTCAAGCACGTCCGGTATTACTGCCCGGGCAGTACGTGCCTCTATGTCAACGTCGAAGTCGATCGGCTTGAACAAGGTCTCATGCACCGTGTCCGACATCGCACGGAACACCCACCAGTGGTTTGCCGCTTCGTCGGTCTCCTTCCCGTGTAATACGGTCTCGAGCGCCTCACGTTGGGCATCAGTCGCTTGCTCATCGATTATCGCCTGCAGCTCTCCCTTCCCCTCAAAGATCGGTCCGGGCCACGCGTACAGCATCGCGGTGTTGAGACCAGCCAAATCGACGTCGCCGTAGTGACCCTTGTCAATGCGGAGAACCTCAAATCCCCGACAGTTTCCGTAGGTGGGCAGCGCCTCGAACTGACAGGGGCAGCCGTAGGAACAATTGCAGTTACCGAACGCAACACCCTCAACATACCAATCCACCATGACTATACCCCCTTCGTTGTCTTATCCCGTATTGTAGACCAACACTTCAATTCGACATGCGTGTTGCACCGCAGCGTACATGGTACTCCTTCTGCAAAGTCGGCTTAGCTGATTGTCGCAAAGCACAATGCGACTGCCCGCTGTGGGTCGAGTGCCACCCGACAGCGGCTCTGTCGCGACGGTCTGCACTCGTTAAGGGTTGCCAGACCCGCCGTGGAGTTGGCAAGGTGGTTGTGATGAGCACCGCTGCGAGGCGGGTGTCTGGTAAGCCTCGAGGGAGGAAACCGCGGATTAAGAACTGGGATGGGTCGGAATTGAAGCGGCAAGGTGAACACGACGTGGTAATACTCCACCGATGACCGGCTCTATGTCCGATTTTTCGCGTATCTTGCTCATACCCCCGCGATGTCTTCGAGTACCGCCGCCACGTCGCCTCAACCCGGTTGCAGTCCGGTCAACGCGATACTGAAATGGTCGTGATCGAGTTTGGGTGATACGCCCAGTTTCAGCACATTAGCCAGAGCCTTGACGAGGGACAATCCCAATCCGGCGTGGTGGCCACCGGTCCTCGACGACTCCTTGCGCCAGAATCGCTCGAACATCGACGGAAGGTCCTCGGCTTTGAGCCCGTGCGCGATGTTGGTGATCGCAAGCGTGACTGTTGTCGCGTCTTGATGAGCCGAGACTGAAACCGCCGAGCCCGGCGGGCTGTACTCCACCGCGTTAGTCATCAGGTTCAACACCATGAGCTCCAGCATCGCGGGATCGGTGCGCACGAGCAGGCGCCCGGTCAAACCGTTCTTCAGCACGATACGCTTCGTCTTCGCGCCGGCGGCGACCTTCAGCCAGGCCTGATTTACGGCCACGCCGAGGTCCACGACGGCTTCTTCCAACAGCAGCTTGCCCGCATCACAACGGGTGAGCGCTAGCAGATTCGTGACCACTCTTTCCATGTTGTCCGCAATGACGCCGACATCATCGAAAAATCCGGTAACGAGCTTTCTGTCCTCAGGCCATTTGTTGCCCACATCGGCGAGTGAGCGCAGCTCCGCCAGCGGTGTGCGGAGTTCGTGCGCGACGTTGCCGGAAAAATGCTTTTCCCGTTCAAAGGCATCGTCGAGACGGCCGAGTAGGTTGTTCAACTGGTTCGTAATCGGCGCCAGTTCCGCCCCCCTTTCGCTCAATCGAATTCTCGCGTCCAGGGTATCCGCGTCCATGTCCTCTACCCAGCGCGCGACTTCGTGTAGCGGTCGCAAACCACGCCTTACGGCGAAGCGCACGATCACACCCGCCGCCCCCAGCACGCCGAGCATGGTCAGCAGTAACGTGAGGCGCACCGAAAGAATCAGTTCATCGA
Organism: Gammaproteobacteria bacterium; assembly: GCA_051008635.1. Classification (GTDB taxonomy): domain Bacteria; phylum Pseudomonadota; class Gammaproteobacteria; order JBPCXK01; family JBPCXK01; genus JBPCXK01. The sequence goes on along the minus strand of JBPCXK010000348.1, from coordinate 7,539 downwards.
GATTTTCCCGGCCGACGGCCAGCGCCAACACTGCCTGTACGCCGGTCAGCAGCGCGTTAACCTGCGCTTGCGCGTCTTGCTGATCACCGGTCGCGCCGTTTGCCGCCTGGCGCTTTTCGTCATCATCATCGTCATCATCGTCATCGTCGTCCTCATCCTCGTCGTCGAGGCGTGGCACGAACTGTATTTCAACGAGCCGGCCGTCGCGCCCGTCCGGCAACTGGATGTCGTCAAACCGTGGCCGGTTCAGCGGTGGATTGGTGAACGGCAGATCCTGTGAACCCAGAGACGGAGATCGCGCAATGAGTTGTCCCGTGTCCAACCAGAGTTGGAAATATTCCGCGTCCTCTGAGCTTGAGAATTGCGGCAGAAACTCGTCCTCGAATTCAAACTCTACTTGACCGACCTCCTGCTCGGTCAGCGTTACCAGCGTCATTGCCTTGGTCAGCAGATTACGGTCGAACTCGCGTTCGAGCTGCGCGCGCAACAGCGACTCGAGAACCAGACCGGCGGCGAGCAGCAAGACGGCGGCGCTCGCGAGGATGGACCACAGTAGTTGGCTCTGGATGGATTTCATGGGCTTATTCGATGATGTAGCCGAAACCGCGCCGCGTTTTGATCAGATCGAAATCGCAGGCGTTGCGCAGTTTTTTCCGCAGCGAGCTGACCAGAACTTCCACGACGTTGCTCGATACTTCTTCGTTGGCGGTGTAAAGCAGATCCATGAGGTAGTCCTTTGACAACACGCGTCCTCTGCGCAAGGCCAGCGTTTCGAGCAGCAGGTACTCGGAAGGTGTCAGCGGCAACGGATTCTCGTCGACGCACGCGAGGCGCTTGGAAAGATCGATCGTTATGCCGGCAATCCGCACGAGAACGCTTTTGACATCGTTATTGCGACGCGCGAGTGCGTTGACCCGCGCACACAGCTCTTCGAAGGAGAACGGCTTCACCAGATAGTCGTCCGCGCCGAGTTTGAGCCCGACGACCCGATCCTGGACCTGATCCTTGGCCGATAGAATGAGAACGTGCGTCTTGTTGCCGCCCTGGCGCAGCTCGCGCAGCAATGACAGCCCGTCGAGCTTCGGCAGCATCAAGTCGAGCACGATAACGTCATAATCATTCGCGCGCGCAAAGGCCAGACCTTCTCGCCCGTCGCAGGCCACATCCACGACGTAGCCGTCCCTGCTCAGACCTTCGCTCAGCGAACGTCGTAACCGCTCGGAGTCTTCGATGATGAGCAGTTTCATTGCAACGACCGCGTGCGCAGTCGACTAGCCCGACTGCCCGCTGCTGCGCAGGAATGTAAATGCAATTCTTAGGATGTCCCGGTCCGTCTCGAGTTGGCTCACTTTGTTGCGCAGCCGGCGCATTTCGGCATAAACGCGATTCAGGTGTTCCGAATCGGGGTCTGACGTGCGGTTAGGCACAGCGCGCGAGCGCGTAGGTGCGGGGCGATCATTTACGCGGATATCCACTGGGCCCACGTCCGCGGTTACCAGCTCCTCGCTGTCTTGCTCGCAGAAATTCTCCGTTTGATATTGTTCAGAATCCATCCGGTGCTCCTCAGCCTAACGACTGGTTTCGCAAATTGTATGATCGCAACCTGAAGATCTGCTTAGAAACCTGCGGCTCAAACTGACTTACCACCACCTTGACATCGGCATGTCGCTCTACCTTTATGGCAGTTCGCGACCTCCCTCCAGGCCCTCGATCGGAGCCAGCAGGTCTTCCAGGAAGAATGCCGATAGCGCGGCGCGCCCGGTCAGCCCCGCCTTGGAGTAAATCGACCGGGACTGCTCTCGCGCCGTCCGCTCGCTGGTGGCGCGCACCGCCGCCACTTCTTTGTTGCTGAGGCCCTTGAGCAGCAGTAACGCCACCTCGCGTTCTGCTTCGGTCAAATTCCAGCGCGAAAATTGGGCGTCGATCGCCTCACCCAGTCCTTTGAGATGGGCGCGCGCTTCACTGCGCCAGCGCTGACCCTGCACACGGGCTATCTCCAGGTCCCGGATGACCTGCAGATGCTCGTCGCGCTGGCGCCGCGTGACCTGGAACAGAACCACCAGACCTGCGGTGGTCAGCACCAACGGAGTGACTTCGAGCAAGTTCAGGGCGATATCCAGCAGTGTCGCGTCCGGGTCTTCGATCAGATCCAGGGCAATGTACAGCGCGATGCCGGCGATTACGGCGACTGCGGCCCAAAACCGCGCGCGGGGATCAATGAGTTCGTTCATCGTTAGAACTCGTGGTTTGTGAACCTCAGCTTGAGTTTAGCCCGCATAGTGCGCCAGAGCGCTACGAAAATCTGAGTTTCGCGAAGTACTACAGTCAGTCAACGCAGTAACGAAATGTGCCCGAGCGCGCTCCCTTTGGTGGCTCTTATATGCGACTACGATGACTCCGCGTCCATTGGCGGTTTGACGTAGGACACAGTTCACGTCGCAGCCTGGGCTGCAACCGGTTCCGAATCGCTCGTGTGGCGGCCCCAATTTTGCTCCCGGCGGTAATTCGATCGACGTACGTCATAGCGACAATGGACGCCCGATTCGGCGCCACCTAAAACACGACAAGCCGAGGGCTCAATCCATGAGGCCCCGGTAGTCGCCATGACGGCGCGCCGGTTCGTGCATCAGACCAGATCAGGAGAGAAGCTGCGGGTACCGGTGAACGTATCGAACGTTTAACTGAGCAAACAGGAGAGTGACATGAAGAGACGCAAGCATAGTTTGCCCCTCGCGCTGCTCACGATAACAGCGCTGGGATTAGTCGCCGTTACACCGGAAGGCTGGGCTCGCCACCGCGACAGGCCGGTAGTCGAGCTCGGCGATGCGCGACTGAAGTTTGAAATCAACTCCACCGCCCAGGATGGAGGCGTGCAAGTGTTTTTAGACGCCGATCCGTGGAAGTGGATGAAGATTTTCGACCCAAATGGGAGATTGATATTCCGGTCTACCGTGAGAGGCAGCATAGGCAAACAAGGAGGAACTGAGCTGTTTCTCGAAAGTGGCGAACCAGAATTCAGCGAACAATCAATCGAGGAGCTTCTCGAGCTGTTTCCACAAGGAGAGTACCGCTTCAAAGGGAGGGGGCTTGAGGGGGAGAAATTGGTTGGTACGGCAATGTTGACGCATAGCCTCGCGGACGGCCCGGTATTGGTGTCGCCGCTGGAAGGGGAAGGTCTGGTGGATCCGAGCAATGCCGTTGTAACTTGGGAACCTGTTGAAGATCCGAACGGCAGTCCAATCGTCGGCTATCAGGTGCTGGTTGTTTCGCTGGAGTCCAATTTTCCTGCAATACCGAAGATTACGTTGGATGTCATGATGCCGGCAACGGCGACAAGCATGGCCGTTCCGCCTGGATTTTTGCTTCCGGATACCGAGTATGAGTGGGAAGTCCTGGCTATCGAGGCAAGTGGAAATCAAACACTTTCCTCGTCGTTCTTTAAAACTGCGCCGTAGAAGGAGATGGCACGTGGGTGGCGGTCTAGCCCGCATATCTCACCACGATGACGGCGCTGGCTTGATCTTTGAATCCACAACGCATTTTCCTCTTCTCGGAAATACAGCTCGTATTCCGCTCCTTCAGAAAATGCCTTGTGAAATCAAATCTCTGCGCGATCATCTCGCCCTGTGGTGAGAAATGCGGGCTAGATATATCGGGGAATGCGGGATGTAAACGGCCGTCACCTATGTGTGATTGCAAGCTGAGCGCTTACTTCCTCGGAGTACGCTCCGTAGAATAGTGTTATTTGCGAGAGCCAGTACGAGCAGCAATGCCCAAAAAGCATGACAGCACAGGATCGTTGTGGGAGGCCACCGCGCCCGCACAGCCCGATGCCCCGACGCTGCAAGGAGAGCAGCGCGCGGACGCCGTTGTCGTCGGTGGGGGTTACACCGGGCTTTCCGCCGCTTTGCATCTGGCCGAGGAGGGTAGCGATGTCGTGGTGCTCGAGGCGCAGCAAATCGGCTATGGGGGGTCGGGCCGCAATGCCGGGCTCGTCAACGCCGGCCTGTGGCTTGCGCCCGAGGTCATCGAGGCCCGTCTGGGCTCGGAGGCGGGCGAGCGTCTCAACGAGGCGTTCAGCCGCTCACCGGATGTTGTGTTCTCGCTCATCGAGCGTCACAGTATTGCCTGCGAGGCCACACGCAAAGGCACGCTGCACCTCGCTCATACGCAAGCGGCGTTGGACAAGCTTGCCCGCCGCGCAGATCAATTGTCGCGTCTGGGTGCGCCTGTGGAGGTCACCGAACGCGACGCAACTGCGCGCATGACAGGCACGCACACGTACGCGGGTGCGCTGTATGATCCTCGCGCCGGCACGATTCAGCCCATGGGCTACGCCCTTGGCCTCGCCCATGCCGCGCGCCGCGCCGGCGCGCGCATCCATTGTGGCTCACCAGCTACGGCGCTGACCCGCGGACACAAAAGCTGGTGCGTAGCGACACCAGAGGGCCGTGTTGCTGCGGACACCATCATTCTGGCCACCAATGCCTACACCGACGATCTATGGCCCGGGCTCAAGCGGGCTGTGATCCCAACGCATTTTTTTCAACTGGCAACCGAGCCGCTCGGCCACAACGTACGCGCGACCATACTGCCAGGAGGGCAGGGCACCTGGGACACGCATAAGGTCATGCGCAGTTTCCGTATGGACGCCACTGGACGGCTGATTCTCGGCAGCATCGGCAATCTGCCTGGCGGGGCGGGTGCGTTTCCGAGACGCTGGGCCGCACGCATGGCGGCGCGAATGTTTCCGCAAGTCGGCGCGCAAGCCTGGACACACCAGTGGTCGGGGCGCATTGCGTTGACACCAGATCGCCTGCCGCGCGTTCATATGCTCGCACCAGGCGTGTTTACGTCATTGGGTTACAACGGGCGCGGTATCGGTCCGGGTACGATCATGGGCAAGGCGCTTGCCGAACATTTGCTGGGTGCGCCGCAGTCTTCGCTGCCGGTTCCAGTTTCTTCATTTCATCCGCTGGCGTTCCGGAATCTTCGCGAGGCCGCCCACGAGGCGTTCTTTCAAACATTTCACACAGGGCAGGCGTTGCGTTAGCCCGCATCTGTCACCGAGTTGACGGCGCCGGCTTGATCCTTGACTCTACAACGAATTTTCTTCTTCTCGGACATAACCGCCCTATTCCACTTCTTCAGAAATGCCATGCAGAGTCAATGCTCCGCGTGATCATAATTCGAATACTTTCTTGTTGGTGCTCGATATGGCCTGCGCCAGCTCTTCAGGAATCAGGTTTGGCGGCAGGGGAGTTTCAGGCTCCAGCGGATTGCCGCTAAGCGTGGCGGCGAAAGTCGCGAGCACGGGGGTGGTAAAGACACTGCGCACATCGGCGCGCAGGCCCTGCTGACGCAAGCGCTCGATCAAGGTGACGATCAGCAAGGAATGTCCGCCCAGCTCAAAGAAGTGGTCGTGGCGGCCGACGCTGTCGATACCCAGCAGTTCTTGCCAGATCTGCGCAACCGCGGTCTCGATAGGGCCCTCGGGCGGTTCATAGGTGTGGGTGATCACCGCACTTTGGTCAGGCGCCGGCAAGCCTCGGCGATCCAGCTTGCCATTGGTTGTCAGCGGCAAGGTCTCCAGCACCACAAACGCCGATGGGACCATGTATTCGGGCAGTTGAACGAGCACGTGCTCACGCAGGGCAGCAATGAAGGCCGAAGTTACTTCAGCGTCCGGCGCAACGCTTTGTTCATCCACAGGCTCAGACCGGGTGACATAGGCCACCACGCGTTTGTCGTCAGGACTGTCTTCGCGCGCGGTCACCACCGCTTCACGCACCTGTGCATGTGCGGCCAGGCAGGTTTCAATCTCGCCCAGTTCAATGCGGAAGCCGCGCACCTTCACCTGGAAGTCGTTGCGGCCCAGGTACTCGATATTGCCATCGGGCAACCAGCGACCCAGATCGCCGGTGCGGTACAACCGCGCCTCGCGCTCGCCCCTGAACGGATCGGCGATAAAGCGCTCCGCCGTCAGTTCCGGTCGATTGAGATACCCGCAGGCTACACCGGCTCCACCGATGTAAATTTCGCCACTCGACCCCAGCGGAACCGGCTCGTGTTGCGGGTCGAGGATGTAGATCTGCGTGTTCGCGATCGGGGTCCCAATGGGGACCGTGTGGGCGTCCTCTGCAAGCTCGGTAATCTCATAGGTGGTCGCAAACGTCGTGGTTTCTGTGGGGCCGTAGCCGTTGATCAGATGTCGAGGGCGATGACTGCGTCGCAGCACACGAGCGACTGTTGTCGGATCGAGTGCGTCGCCGCCGATGAGCAAGTAGTCGAGTTGGCCCAGGGCGCTTTCCAGTGCGTCGGCATATTCGTTGAATAATCCAACGGTCAGCCATAAGGCCGTTACCTCACCTTCAATCAATGCCTTGCCAAAGCGCTCACTATCCAGAAACACCGCTTGAGAAATGGCCAGTAACCTGGCCCCATGGAGTAAGGCCCCCCAGGTTTCCCAGGTCGAGGCATCGAAGGCAGGATTGGCACAGTGAGCAATGCAGTCCGCGGGCGTGATGTGCACATAGGGGTTGTTGATCAGCAGTCGAATCACGCCACGATGGGGAACCATCACCCCCTTGGGCAGGCCGGTGGAGCCCGAGGTATACATGACATAGGCCAGGTGCTCGGGCGTGAGATCAAAGGAGGTGGTATCGGGATTGGTGTCGGGCTGCCGGGCCAATTCGACGTCCAGCCACCGGCCCTGCGCAGTCAAGGCCAAGGGGATCAGCGGAAGATCAGTGGCGGGGAGGCGCGCTTGCAGCTCCGTTTGAGTCAGCACCGCCACCGGCGCGCTGTCGGCAAGCAAGTACGCCAGGCGCTCCGCGGGATAGTCCGGGTCCAGCGGCACATAAGCCCCGCCCGCCTTGAGGGTGCCCAGCACGCCCACCACCATGGCCAGGCTACGTTCCACACAAATTGCCACCCGATCATCTGGACCGATGCCCAGCGCCCTCAACCGATGCGCCAACTGATTGGCCCGGCAATTGAGTTCGCCGTAGCTCAAGGACTGCTCTACATAGACCACCGCAATCGCATCGGGCTGGACGACGGCCTGTTCCTCGAACAGCTGATGGATCAATCGATCCCGTGGATAGGCTCTGGTGGTGCTGTTGAACTCGAGCAGCAGTTGTTTACGTTCGCTGTCCATCAGTAACGGTAAGCGACTGATGGTCGCTTGCTCGTCTTGCACCATACCCCTCAGCACGGTCTGGAGGTGCCCACTCAGGCGTTCCGTGGTTGCGCGCTCGAGCAGCTCGCTAGCGTAGTTCAGACTGCCAACGATCACCATGCCGCTATCGTTCACGAACAGGGACAGATCAAACTGGGTCGTGTTATGAGCAGCCGCTACTCGCGCCAGCGTCAGGCCTGGCAGGGTCAGCTCCCCGCGATGAGGGGTGTTGTTCAAGGCGAGCATGACCTGAAAGATCGGGCTGTGGCTCAGGCTGCGCGGTGGCTGGATAACCTCGACCACCTGCTCAAAGGGAATGTCCTGATGGGCATAGGCCGCCAGGGTGATCGCTTTGATCC
>JBPCXK010000347.1:0-5148 GCA_051008635.1 Gammaproteobacteria bacterium | reverse complement strand
CGGTGGCGCAAACAGGCGAGGTGCGTACCAAGATCGGCGCAACAGGGCCATGGTGGTGGTTGCTGCTGGGGATGCCCTTGCTGGTTCGGCTGCGCAAGCGGACACCCGACATCCGTGGGAACCGTCTAAAGGGGTGTCGTTGACGCGGGTTTTGCAGCGGCGTAGCAGCGGCATCTATCAGCACCGGCCTGTTGGGCTTCGAGTCTATCCGGTGGAACAGGGATCAGCACGCATGTAGGTTGGTGCTGAGCGCAGGAGCGGCATCTATCGGCATTGGCCCGTTGGGCTTCGCTGCGCTCAGCCCAACCTACGTAACCATGCAGTTTTTCCAAATGGGATTTCACACCGGTATCGGCAGGCGTGCATCCTCCACGTGGTTATTCGTCGCCGCGATCGTAGGTTGGGCTAAGCGCAGCCCAACGTGCGGGGGCATCTATCGGCATCGGCCCGTTGGGCTTCGCTGCGCTCAGCCCAACCTACGTAACCACGTAGTTTTTCCAAGCGGCGCGATACGAGCACGATGTTTTTTCGATTTTGTACAGGGAGAGTTGGTGACGTTTCGGGACCCACATATCCGTATCACCTTATATATCAACAAAATTCACTAAGTATTTGACAGTTTGAACAATTATATGTAAAACGTTTTTTGCGAAAGTGTAAACCTTTGTAGAAGATTGGGGGCTGAGCGCAGCGAAGCCCAACGTGCGATGGGGGAGTACCCAGTTTGAACACGGGCATCGACTTTAATTTCCTGGGGCCGGTGGTTCACACCGCTGCACAAGGCCAGCTAAACGGTCCAGTCTCCGCCTTTCCCAAAACGGGATCGCGGAGGATTTGCCGGCACCTCCTGATAATCCTGTCGTCTTTATTCCTGAACGCCCACGCCGGCGGCGGCGATCTCTACATCGGCGGCGGCCCGTCGTTCTCGTTCCTCGATCCCGAGACCAGCGGCACATCGTTTTCCGTCGACGACGACACCGATATCGGCGGCAAGGTATTTGTCGGTTACGACTTTACTGACCGGTGGTCGCTGGAGGGGTTTTTCGCCATTCCGGGGGAAGCGGGGATCGCCCCCAGCGGCACCATCGAGTACGACTCGCTTGGTGGGCTGGGGGCGGCGTTTTCCTGGCCGCACAACAAGCAAGGCCTATCCGGATTCCTCAAGGGCGGCGGGTCGGTGCTGGATACGAGCAGCAGTGACGTGCCGTTCCGGCAAGAAGAAGATATTCAACCTTTCGGCGGCGCGGGTCTGCGCTATGGTTTTTGCCGGGGCTGGGGCGCGCGCCTGGAGCTCGAATACTTCTTCGAAGACCTGCAGATGATCACCCTGAGTGCAGTGAAGCGGTTTGGGCTGGGCAAGAAGGCCATGCCGGTCGCGGCAGCGGCACAGCCGGAGCCTGCCCCCGAGACGCAAGCGGCGCCCGAGCCGCAGATGCCCGCAGCCGAACCGAAGACGCCGGTGTACGAGGGCACGCTGCCGAGCGTGCTGTTCGCGCTCAACTCCGCGGAGCTGGATGAGACCGCTCGCAATCGTCTCGACGCGGTCGTGGAGATTTTGCACCGTTCTCCCACCCTGCGCCTGGCAGTGGTCGGCCATACCTGCGACGTGGGCACAGAGGCACATAACCAGGGACTGTCGGAGCGCCGCGCCCAAAGCGCGTTTGACTATCTCGTCGAGAAGGGTGCGCCGCGTGATCGTTTGCAGGCGAGCGGCATGGGCGAGCTCCAACCGACCGCAAGTAACGCCACCGCGAAAGGACGCACCCGCAACCGGCGGTGCGAGTTCGAGGTGCAGAGTCGGTAGCCGCGGCTTGGGCTGAGCGCAGCGAAGTCTGACGGGCCAGTGCTTGTAGACACTACGGCTCGTTGGGTTTCGCTACGCTCAGCCCAAGCTACAGGGTACTACGCTCAGCCCAAGCGACAGGCTGCTGCTGATTTCTGCCGTTGCGAAACTACCGGAACAAGGACGAGAGATCGATCTCGACGCCGGGTATTTGCTGGAGCGCTACAGGGCGGGCGCGTTGTGTGTTGTGCTCGTGCCGGTAGCCATGTTCTGTTGGTGTATGGAAAATGCTTAGCTGATTGCTTTCGACGTCGACTACCCATACTTCAGGGATTCCGTGTCGGGCGTATAAAGGCACTTTGACCCCCAGATCGCCTTGCAAAGAGCTGCCGGCTACCTCGACGATAAGCAGCACGTCCCCGGCCTGCGGGTGCGAATCCGTGTAGAAGTCATCCCGTGGAAGTAGCAGGGCGAGGTCCGGCTCAGGTTCGGAGTGTTGACCAAGAACTACGGGATCCTGGACGGAGACTATTGCTTGTTCGCCAACCGCCTGTTTGAGTAAGTTGTTCAACCGCTTTACTGTACCAGCGTGCCGGCTTCCAATTGGAGACATGTCGATCAATTCTCCTTCGATCAGCTCCACCCGGGCGCCGTCGGCGAAAATCCCGGCGTCACCCATACGATGGTAGTCGTCCACCGACAGTCGATATTTATGCAAGGATTCTCGAGCTGTGGCCATGCGAGTCACGTGTTATTTGGAGCACTTTCATAGCGCTCGACGAGCATATCATAGTCGTGTGACAGCTAACGTTCACGCACCGTACCGTTAACGCCTCAAGCAGCCGTCAGTTCAAATTCATGAGCTCGGTTAGTTAATTATCAAGATCTCCCCCGTACGGTCGAGATGACAATCTCTCCAGGCGTCGGCGCAGCGCAGGTGGCAATCATGAGTGGGCTTGCACGTGACAATATGCATTAAGAGAATTAACCAAGCGTCTGGCGCTCGTAAGAATTTTATGCAAAACCACCTATCCGGTCACTGATCAACGTAGTGACCGTCCCGGCGCGCGTTTTCGCGTATTTCGAAAGTGAAGCGTCCTGCGCTCAAATCCGTTTTGTGGCTGAAGCCGTACCCCGGATGCTCGGATGCTCTCTAAATATCTTTATAAATGTACAAGTTATAATGTATAATTAGTGGACACTATGAAGAGTATAAGATATTGTGGGGTCGCAGGGAGACGATACTTCTCGCGGTGATAAGCACTCAGTGGCGGCCAGAACGGGGCGGAAAATCTGGCGGACCTGTGGGGAAATCAGCTTTTTCGCGTTGTTTGTTCTGGCACCGCTGCCGACGGCGTTGTTGGCCGACGGTGGCGACCTGTACATCGGCGGTGGCCCGTCGTTCTCGTTTCTTGATCCCGATAGCACAGTACCCGCGTTCACGGCCGACGAGGACACCGACGTCGGCGGCAAGGTGTTTATCGGGTACGACTTTACGAATCTCTTTTCGTTCGAGGGCTTCTACGGTATTCCGGGTTCCGCTGAAATAACGAGCGGCGGTGCGTCTGCCGGCGAGATCGATTACGACGCCGCTTATGGGTTGCGGCTCGTGCTGACATTTCCGGACAACGTCGAGGGCTTCAATGTCTTCGTCAAGGGCGGCGCCTCGGGCGCTGACGTCGGTAGCACGAATGTACCGTTCCGTGAAGTTGACGACATCGGCGCTTCAGGGGGCGCGGGTTTCGGTTATGAATTCGGCAGGGGCTGGGGGCTGCAACTGGAGTACGACTACCTGTACGAAGACGTGCAGATGATCACGCTGGGCCTAAGCAAGCGCTTCGGTCTGTTCGGAAGAGAAGAAGAGGTGGCCGAACCCGGGCCACAAGAGCCACGCCTCGAAGCTGTGGAGACAACCCTGGGTGACGAAGATGAAGACGGCGTGCCGGATAACGTCGACCGCTGTTCGGGCACCCCGGCGGGTACGACTGTGGATGAGATCGGTTGCGAGGCGCCATCGTCCATCGAGATACTGGAGAACGTGCGTGGCTTGTTTGCCGTCGGCAGCGCGCGGATAACGTCTCAAGGAATAAGAAACCTGCGCGTGTTTGTCCAACACCTGAATCGAGACTACGGGCAGTTGAACGCCATTGCAGTGGAAGGTCATACGGACAGCAGTGGTAGCGAAGCCCACAATTTGGAGCTTGCCCGCAGGCGCGCACAAATCGTGCGGTTGGTGCTTCAGTATGCCGGCGTCGATCCGGCGATCATTACCACCCAGGGCTATGGTGAATCACGCCCAATCGCGGATAACGCCACAGCGGAAGGCCGCGCCAGGAACCGGCGCGTCGAGATAAGGGTGAAGGCGTCCAGGAAGGCCCGGTAATTTCCTCGTCTCACGTGGTGAGATGTGCGAGCCGGGAGTTAGCGCGAGGAAATGGCTATGGCGCCACCGGATTAACGTGCTTGAGCCCGGGAAACCGATTGAAATCGTGATCCGCTGAGTAAATGGTGCAGCCATGCTCCAACGCCAGCGCAGCCAGATGTGCGTCCGAGGTCAGGTTGGCTGCGGTGCCTGAGGACTCCAGCAGATTTCGCAATACGGGCCAGTGCTTCTCACCGGGGCTTACTGTGCGAGCACCGGGCTGTTCGAGCCATTCATCGATGAATCCGATCGCGCGAGCGGGGTCGAGAGGGGCGCGCATGATGCGGGAGTGAGTGGTTATGCGGATGAACGCGAGGATGACAATCCACGCGAAACCAGTTTCTTCGTCACCGGACAAAACCGTTTCCAGCCACTGCCGGGCTTGTTGATGATGCGGAGAATCTGCGTCGATGGCGTAAATGAGCAGATTTGCATCGACCAGAATCATTTCTTCATCTGCAGCTTGCGCGAGATTTCCTCGTCTTCCAGGTCATCGGCGATCTGCAGGGTTTTGACGAGGTCAACGCGGGGTAGAACGCCACCCAAGGATACGGCGGCCAGACGATAACGCTTTGGGGTGTATTTCGCAGACAGTCCGGCGCGTAGGGTTTCGTTCAAAACCTGCTTGAATGGTTTGCCGCAACGGTGTGCCACCTCTTTCAAGGCTTTAGCGGTTGAGTCGTCAATCGTCACAGTAGTACGCATCGGCGCACTATAGCATACATGGCACAGGCATCAAAACATCATCGTCAGAATTCCAAGCCTCCGGTGCCGATCGCACCGTTCGTCCACATCATCATATTTATCAACAAAAATCACTAAGTGTTTGACACTTTACAGAATTATATGTAAAACGTAGAAGCTGCCGGGGCACAAAACCAGCTAGGCGGTCCCCTGGTTTTTGAGGGAGAGCCAGGGAGGAGGCAAGTAAGTCATAGCGCGT
>JBPCXK010000346.1:0-2549 GCA_051008635.1 Gammaproteobacteria bacterium | reverse complement strand
CACCCTGGCGGTGGGGGTTGTTGGCCAGGACAGCAACGCGATCGGCATCAACGGCGATCAGCTCGATGACTCCGCGCCGAACTCCGGTGCAGTGTATGTGTTCACCCGCACCGGCAACGCCTGGGGCCAGCAGGCCTATATCAAGGCCAGCAATACCGGCGAGCGCGACTCGTTTGGAGGGGCAGTCAGCATCAGCGGAGATGGCAGCACCCTGGCGGTGGGGGCTCGCGAAGAGGACTCCAACGCCACGGGCATCAATGGCAATCAGCTCGATAACGCTGCCAAGGATTCCGGAGCGGTCTATGTATTCAGCCGCGTTGGCGCGACCTGGCGCCAGCAGGCTTACATCAAGGCCAGCAATACCGACGGGGCCGTCGCGGCAGAACAGCTCGGCGATTTGTTCGGTGAGACGGTGAGTTTGAGCGCGGACGGTAACGCCCTGGCCGTGGCGGCTTTTCGCGAGGACAGCAGCGCCACGGGCATCAATGGCGATCAACTCGATAACACTGCCACGGAAGCCGGCGCGGTCTATGTGTTCAGCCGCCTCGGCGGCATCTGGAGCCAGCAGGCCTACCTCAAGGCCAGCAACACCGATGCGAACGACCAGTTCGGATACCGCATCAGCCTGGCCGGAGATGGCAACACCCTGGCGGTAGCGGCCGTTGGCGAGGACGGCAGCGCCATCGGCATCGGCGGCAACCAAACCGACAATTCGGCGCCATTTGCAGGTGCTGTCTATGTCTTTGGCCACGTCGTCGGCACATGGAGCCAGAAGGCCTACATCAAAGCCCGCAACACAGAAGCGGGTGACTACTTCGGCTGGGGGGTCAGTCTGACCGCAGATGGCAGCACCCTGGCGGTGGGGGCCTTTTACGAGGACAGCAGCGCCACCGGCATCAATGGCGATCAGCTAGATAACACCGCCGTGTTGGCCGGCGCAGCATATCTGTACTGATAGCCGGTCGGAAAACCATCACCTGAGACGCTCGAGGGGTGATTGTCCGAGACTGCGCCCCCCTGGCCTGGGAATCTGACGCGCTGCCCGGCTCCGCCGGCAGACTTAAGCTTAAGCTAAGCCTAAGCTAAGCCGGCTCGATATGCACGACGACGAGCTGTGGCGTGCGATAACCCTGATAGTCGTTTACGTCCAGACGGAAAGCGATACGGACGTGCTTATCGCTCTCACGCCAGCCGAAGGAATCGGCGTTGAACATCAACGCCTCGACGGTCCCCCGCTGCCCTTCCCGTTTCACCACCAACTTGCGATGCACCTCGCCGATCACGCGCTGACCCACGATCTCGAACACACCGTCGAAAACGGGCTCAGGGAATCCCTGCCCCCAGGGCGCCGCGGCGCGCAACAGCTCCGCGACTTCGATGCAGATATGTTCGTCTTTGAGCTCACCGTCGCTGATAAGCTTGCCGTCGAGCTGTTCCGCGGTGACCACTTCACGCACCGCGGCATCGAAGGCATGGCGGAAGGTTTCCAGATGATCGTGCGGCAGGCTCAAACCCGCCGCGCCCGCATGGCCGCCGAACTTGCTGATCAGCCCGGGGTGCGCGGTGGCGACGCGGTCCAGCACATCACGTACGTGAACACCTGCTATGGAACGCGCCGAGCCCCTGAGCTCGCCATCGTTACTACCGTCAGCAAAGGCGATCACCGGACGTTGATAGCGGTCTTTCAGGCGTGCGGCCAGTATGCCGATCACACCCTGATGCCACTGGCGTTCATAAACACAAATGCCACAGGGCAAGGACATGCCGTTTTCGCCCTGTTCGAATTCCGCGAGTATCGTGAGCGCCTCATCTTTCATTTGGCGCTCGATCTCGCGACGCTCGCGGTTGAGGGCGTCGAGCTCCTGCGCCATCGTGAGTGCGCGCTCGTCTTCGTCGGTGAGCAGACACTCGATACCGAGTGACATGTCGGACAGCCTGCCCGCTGCGTTGAGCCGCGGCGCGACAGCGAACCCAAGATCGGCGCTGACTACGCGGCGATGATCGCGCCCGCCGATTTTGAGTAGCGCGTGTATGCCTGCCTTGGCCTGGCCGGCGCGAATCCGGCGTACGCCCTGCTCTACCATGATGCGGTTGTTGGCGTCCAGCGGCACCACATCGGCGACTGTGCCCAGCGCAACCAGATCGAGGTGCTCGGCAAGTTTGGGTTCAGGGATGCCGCGTTGCGCGAACCATCCGGCCTGACGTAATGATCGCCGCAAGGCGGCCATGATGTAAAACACCACACCCACGCCGGCAAGGTTCTTGCTCGGGAACGCATCGCCCGGTAGATTCGGATTGACGATGGCATCGGCCGCGGGCAACGCCTCGCCGGGCAGATGATGATCCGTCACCAGCACCTTGATACCGCGGGATCTCGCGGCGGCAACGCCCTCGATGCTGGACACGCCGTTGTCGACGGTCAGGATGAGAGCGGGCGAGCGCTCGGCCGCGACGGCCACGATCTTCTCCGTCAGTCCGTAGCCGTATTCGAAACGGTTGGGCACCAGGTAACCGGCATCGCTGGCGCCCATCGCTTTCAAGGCGCGCAG
>JBPCXK010000345.1:0-8232 GCA_051008635.1 Gammaproteobacteria bacterium | reverse complement strand
GGCATACAGAGGAGGCAGGCCCGGCCTGGAAGTGCGGAATCATACTGTCATCCTCGTGGATGACGGCGTTGCCACGGGAGCAACTATGCGCGCCGCAATAGCCGCCTTAAAGCAACGAAAACCCAAGCGCATTGTGGTCGCCGTGCCGACCGCGGCGCAGCATACCTACGACGAGCTCCGCGATGAGGTCGATGACTTCGTGTGTCTGTCGATACCTTATCCCTATTTCTCGGTTGGCAGTTGGTACGGCGACTTTTCTCAGACCCGCGACGAGGAGGTGCGTGCATTGCTGAGCGATGCGGATAGGCAAAGCAAAGTAGTCTCTGGAGAGTGAGAGCCTGGTAAGCGTCTACACTCAGCCAGCTTTCTGAAAACGCGCTTTGGCCCACAAAGTTTCATTTCAGGCGAATTCTTTCAGCAGGGAAGAAGACGATCGAGGGTTTGATCTGCGTCAATTCTTCCTTTGCGACCAGAACAGTATGCTAAGAAAATTAGCTCCGGGTTGGGAGGGACCAGATGAATACGAACCGCAGGCGCGACGGCGCGGCGCAATCTACCGAGACGACAGGGACGGATACCCCTGATACACCGCCCAGACGTGCCCGCAAGGGCAATGGTATGTCGGGCGACCGGACCGAGCCTGCCGCAGTCTCGAAGAAGCCGAACGAACGGGCGAGCAACTTGGCGTTACATGCCCTCGCTGAAATGCGCCACAACCCGGGGGCGATTGCGCGTGCGTTCGAAACCGGGGAATATCCCTATACCCGCAAAATGCGCCGCGCCGCCTACGAACGGCGCAAAGCAATGCTCCAGGTTGAGCTACTCAAGGCGCAGAAATGGGTGAGGGAGACCGGCCAGAAGGTCGTGGTGTTCTTCGAAGGCCGGGACGCGGCCGGTAAGGGCGGCACCATTAAGCGATTCATGGAACATATGAACCCACGCGGTGCGCGTGTCGTTGCGCTGGATAAGCCGACTGAAGATGAACGGGGACAGTGGTTTTTTCAACGCTACATAAGGACGCTTCCCACTGCGGGTGAGATCGTTCTCTTCGATCGATCGTGGTACAACCGGGCCGGCGTCGAGCGGGTCATGGGTTTTTGTAACCCGAACGAATATTTGGAATTTATGCGCCAGGTGCCGGACCTCGAACGCATGCTGGTTCGAAGTGGTATTCGATTGTTCAAGTATTGGTTCTCCATTACGCGTGATGAGCAGGCGCGGCGTTTTGGTGCGCGTCGTACCGATCCGCTAAAGCAATGGAAGCTGTCTCCAATCGATCAGGCATCGCTGGACCGGTGGGACGACTACACCGAAGCGAAGGAGGCCATGTTTTTCTACACCGATACCGCCGATGCCCCCTGGACAATCGTCAAGTCGGACGACAAGAAGCGCGCACGGCTCAATTGCATGCGGCACTTCCTTTCCTCGTTATCCTATCCCGACAAAGACAACACTATCGTACACGGACCGGATCCACTGATCGTTGGGTCCAGCAGTCATGTCGTTCACGCGGCTGGCCATATTCTGGGCAAGAGCCTGCATCCAGACGCCCGGCGTGCGCAGCCAAACACGAACCATGAGGCCGGATAGAGGAGAGCATCAACTATTGACGGTGCTGGTGCGCCTCGGTGAAATATCCGGGCTAGCCCGCATTTCTCACCACGGGGCGAGATGATCGCGCAGAGATTTGAATTCACAACGGATTTTCCGAAGGAGCGGAATACGAGCTGTATTTCCGAGAAGAGGAAAATTCGTTGTGGATTCAAAGATCAAGCCAGCGCCGTCATCGTGGTGAGAAATGCGGGCGAGGGGTGTGTGGATGCGTACGTCTGAGCGAGTTCATGTAGGGTGACCCAGAGCCTCCTGATCCAGAATCTCCACGGTGCTCTTGTAGAGTCGAGAGGCGTCGGCCGGGTTTCCCGCTACGCATACCAACCCCAGCTTGCCGTAACCAGAAAGCGCTCCGATCAAGTGAAAGAAGACGCCCTCGTGGGTCGAGGTATTGAAGTGGAGCTCGTGCTCCACAGCGATATCGATGAGATCGTCGGGAATGAGGCGTTTGTAGTTCTCATTCTTGAGGTTGTCTGACGCGCGATAGAATCGCGGCTCTCCGGCGCGTGTGACGAACAGTCCAGTGTCGGGATCGTAGGCGCCGTCGGTGAGAAACTGTAGCATCCGGAACGTGTGTGTGGTTCCCCCTTTACGCAGATTAATCTCGATGGCGTAATGCTTCCACGCACCGGCGGCGGGAACCGAGATGAAATCCACGCTGAAACGCCCCAGCGCGGCGCGCGCCTTTAGCACATCGGCGATGCGCCGACCTGCGTCCTGAACTGCCAGGCGATACTCCTCGGCCGCGGGGAACGTGCACCCCAGGAAGACCTGGTGAGATGGGCCGCCCAGGACTTGATCGTGCGTGGAGATCATCTCTATCTCACGCAGTGGGTTGATGCGGCACTGCACTGACGGAGAGCGTTTGTGCGCGCCCTCAATCCAGCTCTCGACGATTCCGCCCATCTCACTGAACTTGGCTCGGTAGGGCTCCCACGTGAGCGTCGATTCTTCGAACTGCAGGCGGGTTGGTAGCTCGTGCTTTATCCAGGGCATGAGCGCGCCGCTGTCCGGGCACCCGGTGTAGTCGAAGATGGCATTGCCTTCGCCGGACGTCCCATAGTCGAGCTTCACCGTGGCTCGACGCAGCGACGGGTCGTCACCTTTGAGATTGGCGAGAGCGTCGGCGATGTCGAGGTCGTCGCGTAGATCTTCAAATCCTGCAGGCATGCTGACCTCGGCGGCGCGGAACACATGACGGCTGCCGCTCTTGCTTCCGAGGTGCTCCAGCGCCGGATCGTTGGCGAAGATGGGGATGCCCAGGCGCACCGCAAGCGTGCGCTCTTTCGCAGTCGCATTGAAACAGGTCATGTGGGCTATGGCAGGATCGCCGAGCGCGTCTCGGATCTTGTCCAGCATACGAGGTCGCGTGAGCAGTTTCTCGGTGAGAGTCTCGGTGGTCGACGCATCGTGACAGCTCAGTACCGTCAAGCGACGGCGCGCATGGATACCCGGTATCCCAGGTAACAGATGTAGGTAGTAGTCGATGATAGATGGGTCGATCGGCGTACTCGTCACGTAAATGACACGGGTTCTCGGCAGACGCAGCAGTAGTAGCATGCACAGCAGGCGTTCCTCATAGTGGGGCAACCCGGCAATGTTGGCCACCACGTCGGCGTCGAGGCTGAGACTCGGATTAACGAGCACCGTTCGCGGAGCTTTCGGATTGGGAAATACACGCTGAAACATTGGCGCAAGACGAGCCTGCAGCGCCGCGAACCGGGCAAGCTCTTCCGGGCTGCCAGCCGGCGGGTAGCTTGCGTGGGCGGCGCTCATCCCCCCTCGGTAACTTCAACAGCATAAGTCCCGTCCCTGTAGAGGTTTATCGACCAACCATGGAACTGAAGAAAGATCACGTTGAATTGGTGATTGAGCGGTAGGAAGTCGTGTTCCTCCTCAAGCCAGAGTTTGAGATCGTCGAAATCGAAGCCATAGAAACTCTGCGGACAGAGGTGCTCGCTCATGCTGGTGCTCATCTAATGTCTCCAGGTAGGCTCATACATTTTTCAAGCTTGAGCCAGCGTGCACGCTACCACTTTGATCCAGATCAGGTGCAAGCCTAAGGAAAAGCGGGATCGCACATGTCAACGCATGACTCAAGCCTCTGCCTTACCAATCGGGTTTCGTCGATGGCACTGGTTGTGGCGTCTCCCACAACCGTTAGTTCGTAGCCTGTCCCGTTCTCGATTCGGCGTGGCGACAGATACCCGGGCGGTAGACGTGCGCATGCATATCCTCGAGAAATTGACTGATCGAACGTGCCAGCCGGCTTCCTCGATGATGGTGAATTGGCGTTCACGACTCCGGTCGGACGAGCCACCCGAGGGGTACTGTCCTGTTTGTCCCGCCGGGGCTCAACCCCACATCGATAAAGAGTCCTGCTCCGCCATATATTTGAGCGCGCCAGACGCAATTTCCGCTACAGAACTCAACGATGAGTCGTCGAAATCCAGGTCAAGAATGGGTACTGACCCATCTGCACGCGTCAGATCTTCAATGTCCAGATCAATTTCATCCGGAGCGCCGTGAAATTCGAATTGTCTATTCCGATTGACGGCCATCATTAACCTCCCGTCACTGAGTCACCTGTTTCGACAGCAAGATATTTTCGAAAGTCGCATTTACTTGTAGCAAGATCCGGCTCTGTTTGGGAATTCGTGCTTTCACCTATGAGTTTTCGGAAATTACTTATGGTCGCAGCTGCGCTTCCGGGCAGGGGCTCAAAGTTTGATCTGGATCAGCTTATCGCGCCATGGCCTGCCTACCATGATCGCTGCACATAATACGAGTAGGTAAATATGTTGTTCACAGAGCGAGGCTTGGTCATTGTTGCTGCCGTGCTGTGCGTAGTACAAACCGGTAGCATTGCCGCGGGCCGTGAAGAGACACACGAGAGAATGAAGCAGATCTCGCAGGCGATGGAGCAGCTGTTGCCATTGGCGGTTCAAGAGGATGGCCTGGGAGACGCCGTCCGACGGCCGATGATCAGTGGATCGCTCGAGCTCCTTGTCGAAAATGCTGATCTTCTGGATGCGCATGCAGCGGGAGCACCGCTGGGGTTCAAATATCACAGCGCATCGTTGGCGCGTTACGCGAAATGGACTCATCGTTACTACGATCTAGGTAACTATGCCAGCGCCGCGCTGTCCTTTCAGCGAATTACGGATCTCTGCGTCGCTTGTCACTCGCGCCTTCCCGGCGTAGACGACTCGGCGTTAGCAAGTGGCCTTGCTGCCGCCTCCGAGTTCGCGACGCTTCCCCTCGAGAAGCGGGCCGCGCTGCTGGTTGCAACGCGCCAGTTCGATGATGCGCTCACCTCGTATGAGGGACTACTTGCCGATTCCAGTACTCACCCTGCCAGGCTGCTTGGCCGCACGCTTGCTGATTATCTTGTCGTCTGCATTCGTGTAAAAGGTGATTTCAAACGGCCAGTTCCTGTGCTCGAGGCAATAGCAAGCAGAAACGACGTGGAACAAGAACTACGTACGGATGTGGAGTACTGGATTCGTGCACTACGACGTCTTGATCAAAGTGCACAGCGAACCCCAGACTTGAGCCGCGCTCGTGAACTCCTTCAACCCACTCGCCCTGACAAAAACATCTGGTCGTATCGTCGAGGGCTGATAAGCGATATTGTCGCCTCCAGCATGCTCCATCGTTTTTTGGAGGCGCACTACCAGGATCAAGATCAGCAGGACGAAGTAGCCGAGGCGTATTATCTGCTCGGCGTCGCTGAGACTCGCGGCGGGCGCGGCGTTTGGGTTTCACCAGCCGATCTGTATCTCGAGACGGCCATTCGCCTGGCACCTCACGCGCCGTTCGCAACAAGCGCTTATGAGCTCCTCGAACATGAGACGATATTGGGCTACAGCGGTTCCTCAGGATTGCATTTGCCGGAAGATGTCGCCACGCAGCTCAAAGAGCTTCGCCGCATGGTCGAAGAGCCACAGTGAGGCTCCAAAGGCAGCGCTCGACAGGTGGGCATCCGGCCGATAGCCGACGCCTATAATCTAATCCAGAACTTCTGGTGAATGCATAGTATTCCCGTATAACAAAGAAGGGGGGCTGCGATGGCGAAGATCAACATCAAACGTGTATTTCTGGGTGGTCTTTTGGCGGGTCTGGTGCTCAACATTGGTGAGGGCATCTTGAACGAACTCATTCTGGGCGAAAAGTGGTCCGCAGCCTTGGCAGAGTCCGGAATGGCCGAGTTCACTGCGGTACAAATGGTCTCCTTCACCATCATTACTTTTCTGCTCGGGATGGTTTTGATCTGGCTCTATGCCGCTATACGACCGCGCTTTGGTCCGGGATGGAAAACAGCAGTGATCGCTGGGCTGGCTATGTGGCTGATTGCCTGGTTGCTCGTCGGCGCCTCGTTCATCACGGCTGGGATGTATCCGATGGGGTTGATGGTAGCCTCGATCATTTGGGGCCTATTTGAAGTACCAATCGCTGCCGCCGCGGGTGCGTGGCTGTATCAGGAGAGCGAAAGCGGTGCCGATTGAATGTCTCCTTCGGCGCTCATTGTCCGATCAGGCGCCGATATCCACGGATCTGCACGGAGAAGACCAGCCCTCACGATCTCAATTGCTGCGGCTTTGTGGCACGGATACGCGTGACTCGACCACTTCACTCAAAAAGTGTTCGACAAAACGTGTGACATCGTCCCAGTCTGTATACTCGTAGTCTTGTGTTGTGTCGGTCTGCGCGCCCGCGTGCCTGGCGAGCATTCTCATGATCAGGCGTTTGAAGAAGTCGTAGCGTGTATAGCGCAATGCTCCTGCAACGCAGTGGCTCCGATCAGGCGTCCAACCGGTCTCTTGTTCCAGGAAATCCTGCATGTACTTTGCGGCCTCGGTTCGGCCCTGAGGCTCGGGCGAGGCAGCGGCAAGACTGACTGACAGAAACGCAGTGGGAATCCGCTCGAGCATAGAAAAGTTGGACTTGACGTAATGAGTAATGGAAGCCTGGTGTTTGCCCTGATGGACTGAGGCCAGGATGATAACGGCATCGTAACACCCGGCTGGTTGTACTTCGGACGTGCCGTCGGCGACATTCACGGCATGTCCACTATCGCCAACTATCTCTGCTGCACGTTCTGCGATTTTGCGAGTTTGACCTTCGGTCGTTCCATACAGGATAAGTATTTTCGCCATGGCCCGTTTTCCGAAATTGTTTTAATTGGGCTTGTGACAAGAGCCCATAACTCATTGAACGATAGGCGCGTAACGTCCAGACGTCTTTGACTCAAATCAATCGATACAGTGTTTTCCTGGTCGCTCCCCACATCAGGCTAGCCCGCATTTCTCACCACAGGGCGAGATGATCGCGCAGAGATTTGATTTCACAAGGCATTTTCTGAAGGAGCGGAATACAGGCCATATTTCCGACTGAAGAAAATGCGTTGTGGAATCAAAGATCAAGCGAGGGCTCGTCATCGTGGTGAGAAATGCGGGCTAGTCCATCACCAATACCGCAGCGCCCCGCAGCTCTCCGTTACGAAGACGCCTGAGCGCTGTATTGGCTTCACGCAAGGCAAAGGGCTGTGTCGTGGTCCTGACCGGTATTCTTGGAGCAAGCGCCAGAAACGCTTCCGCATCATGGCGTGTCAGGTTCGCAACTGACTTTAGCTGTCGCTCGCCCCACAGCAGATCGTACGGGAAGCTCGGGATATCGCTCATATGTATGCCGCCGCACACCACAATTCCCCCTTTGCGCACTGCCCTTAACGCAGCTGGAACGAGGCTCCCGACGGGGGCAAAGATGATGGCCGCGTCGAGCAGGCGGTTCGGCTGTTGATCCGAATCTCCCGCCCATACAGCGCCAAGACCGCGCGCAAACTTCTTTGCCTTGTCGTCGCCCGGGCGGGTGAAGGCGTAGATGTCCTTGTCCTGATGGCGGGCTACTTGTGCGACGATGTGGGCGGCCGCCCCGAATCCATAAATCCCCAGTCGCTCGGCGTCGCCAACCATGGACAAGCAACGGTACCCGATCAGCCCGGCGCACAGCAGCGGTGCGGCTTCGGCATCGCTGTAGCTGTCATCGATTTCGAAACAATAGCGATGATCTGCAATCACATAATCGGCAAACCCACCATCCAGCTGGTAGCCCGTAAAACGCGCCTCATCGCACAGGTTCTCCTGCCACGTGCTGCAGAAGAAGCACTGGCCACATGTATAGCCCAGCCATGGCACACCGAGGCGAGTCCCCGGCTCCCAGTCCGCACCTTGTCCGGCCGCTACGACCTCTCCGACTATTTCGTGCCCCGGGATGACGGGGTAGGGGATCTCGGGCAGCTCACCGTCGACAATGTGGAGATCGGTACGGCAGACCGCGCAGGCGCTAACCTTCAGCAACACCTGGCCCGCTTCGGGCGCCGGCGTAGGACGCTCCTCGTATTCCAGCTGACTTCCCGCTGTTTTGAGAACCATCGCTCGCATTAGTCCTTCACCTGTGGCGTAAGGCCCACTTCCGAGTCAACGTAGAATTTCGCCATGCACCTTTTTCCTGGTGAAAACTGCGAACGAGACCGGGTGGAAACGCTGCGTCAAGCACATTACAACCGCTCCGCTCGCGCTAGGTGAGAAATGCGGGCTAGACCGGGGCAGGGATTAACCG
>JBPCXK010000344.1:0-3238 GCA_051008635.1 Gammaproteobacteria bacterium | reverse complement strand
GCCGAACCCCCTTTCTCAAGGCGCGCGGCAAACCCGGCCCGTTCAAAGCGGCCGAGCTCGCGGTTGGCGCGGGGCGCCCGTTGTTGTTGCGGCAGCCGTTCGAGCCCGGCGCGTTCGATGAAGTCATTCTCGGCTGCGTGGGCCCGGCGCCGGACGAGGTCAACATCGGCCGCGTGGTGTCGCTGCGTCTGGGGTGCGGCAATCACGTACCGGCCTGGACCGTGCAACGCAACTGCGCTTCTGGCCTTCAGGCGCTTGACTGTGCTTTTCGCAACATTAGCAGCGGCCGCGCCGAGCTGGTGCTTGCTGGCGGCACGGAGGCGATGAGCCATTCGCCCGTTTTGTGGAGCGAAGGCATGGTCGATTGGCTGGCCGACTGGCAAATGGCAAAGACTGCCATGCAGCGCGTAAAGCTCGTTGCGCGCCTGAAACCGCGTTTTCTCGCACCCGTGATCGGTCTGCTGCGGGGCCTCACGGATCCGGTGGTGGGTTTGTCAATGGGTCAGACTGCCGAAAAGTTAGCTTACCGTTTTGGCATCAATCGCGAACAGATGGACAACTTTGCCGTGCAAAGTCACTTGCGCCTTGTCAACGCGCGCGAACAAGGTCACCTGGACGAGATTGAAACGTTGTACAACGGCACGGGCAAACACTATGCTGTCGACGACGGTGTGCGACCGGATTCCTCGTCGGAAAAGCTCGCGAAATTACGGCCGGTGTTCGACCGCCCCGCCGGCAACGTGACCGCGGGCAACAGCGCACAGATCACCGACGGCGCTGCGTGGGTGATTCTGGCCAGCGACACCGCCGTAAAGGAACACGACCTGCCAGTGCTAGCGCGGGTCATCGATACCGAGTGGGCTGGTGTCGATCCGACTCAGATGGGGCTTGGCCCGGTGCACGCTGTTGTTCCTTTGCTCAAACGCCACCGCACAAGCGTCAACAAAGTCGATTACTGGGAACTCAACGAGGCCTTCGCTGCGCAGGTGCTCGCCTGTATCGCGGCCTGGAAAGACACGAAGTACAGCAAACACGAGCTTGGGCTCAGCAAGGCCTTCGGCGAGGTGCCGGAAGAACGCCTGAACGTCGACGGCGGCAGCATCAGCATCGGTCATCCGGTGGGCACCAGCGGCGCACGCATCGTTCTACATCTGGCTAAAACGCTACGGCGTAACAGGGCGAAGCTCGGCGTGGCCACGCTGTGCATCGGCGGAGGCCAGGGCGGCGCCATGCTGATCGAAAACCAGGCGGCGTGACATGAGTTACCAGAACTGGCGTGTCGAAACAGACGACAGCGACATCGCGTGGCTGGGCATCGATCTCGCGGACGCATCCACCAACGTTTTGTCCCGCCCGTTGCTGGACGAGCTGGAGCAAATTCTGTCCACGCTGGAGGAGTCACCTCCTGCGGGTGTAGTGTTCATTTCCGCCAAGCCCAGTGGCTTTATCGCCGGCGCCGACATCAGTGAGTTCAAGGAGATCCAGGGCCGCGAGGTCGCGTTGAAGATGATCCATCGCGGGCAAGAGATCATGAACCGCATCGACGCCCTGCGCTGCCCAACCGTGGCGGTGCTCAATGGTTTCTGCATGGGCGGCGGCACGGAACTGGCGCTCGCCTGCGACTACCGTATCGCGCTCGATGAATCACGCACCCGCATCGGCCTGCCCGAAATCAAACTCGGCCTGCATCCGGGTTACGGCGGCACCGTGCGCTCGGTGCGCGTGGTCGGCTCCCCATCGGCCATGGATCTGATGCTCACCGGGCGCAGCCTCGACGTGCGCCGCGCGAAAAAGATGGGCCTGATCGATTATGCAGTCCCGGGGCGTCAGCTCGAAAACACCGCCCGTCACGTCATCGCGCACAAGCCCAGGCAACACCGGCCGCGACGCCTCGTTAAGTCTCTCAGGCACTGGAGCATGCGCCCGCTGGTGGCCTGGCAAATGCGCAAGAAGGTCTCCGCCAGAGCCAAAAGGGCACACTACCCGGCGCCATATGCACTGATCGATCTGTGGCAACAACACGCCGACAGCGACGCGGGCATGATGCGCGAGGAAGCGAACTCCCTCGCCAATCTGGCGACAACCTCGACCGCGCGCAATCTGCTCAGGGTCTTTTCCCTTCAGGACCGGCTCAAGGCGCTTGGCAAAAAGGATCTGTTCGCGCCCAAACATGTGCATGTGGTCGGCGGCGGTTTGATGGGCGGCGATATCGCCGCATGGTGCGCGGTGCAGGGCTTGAACGTGACGGTGCAGGACACGAATCCCGAGGCGCTCGGCTCAGCCATGCAACGCGCATCGAAGCTGTTCAAGCGACGGCTTAAAGACAAAAGGCTTATCAGTAATACGCTCGACCGCCTGATACCCGATGCCGACGGTTACGGAGTAAAGCACGCAGACGTCGTGGTCGAAGCGATTGTCGAAAACGCCGAGGCCAAACAGGGGCTTTATCGTGCGCTCGAGCCGCAGATGAAAACGGAGGCCGTGCTCGCGACCAATACATCGAGCATTCCGCTCGAGGTTTTGTCGCAATCGCTCGACGATCCTGGACGACTGGTTGGCCTGCACTTTTTCAACCCCGTTGCGCTCATGCCGCTGGTCGAGATCGTGCGCGGCGCGCAGTCGCACGAAGATACGCTCGTTCGCGCCGCAGCGTTCACACGTCACATCGACAAGCTGCCCTTGCCGGTAAAGAGCTCGCCCGGGTTTCTGGTCAACCGTATCCTCATGCCGTACCTGCTCGAGGCCGTGATTCTCGCCAATGAAGGCATACCGAAAGGCGCGATCGACAAGGCCGCGACGGATTTCGGCATGCCCATGGGCCCGATCGAGCTGGCCGACACCGTGGGTCTGGACGTAGGCTTGTTCGTCGGCGAAATACTCGGCAAGGAATTCGGTTTCGATATTCCACAAAAACTGCGCGATCTGGTAGCGGCGAAAAAGCTCGGTAAGAAAACCGGCGAAGGCTTCTACGTCTGGAAAGATGGCAAAGCCGTCAGGGAAAAGGAGAAATTCGCCGGCAACACCGGCAACATACAGTCGCGCTTGATTCTGCGGCTCGTCAACGAAGCCGTCGCCTGCCTGCGCGAGGGCGTGGTCGAGGACGCCGATCTCGTCGACGCGGGTGTGATTTTCGGCACGGGTTTCGCCCCCTTCACCGGCGGACCGCTCGAGTACCGCGAGAAACAAGGCCGCGAGGCAATGGAACAGGAATTGCGCCAGCTCGAGGCCCGCCACGGCG
>JBPCXK010000343.1:0-3002 GCA_051008635.1 Gammaproteobacteria bacterium | reverse complement strand
ACCAAAGTGGTAGAACTTCTCATCCAAATAGCGCTCCACGTCCGCGATGTCGTCAGGAGACCACGAGAGCCCCAGCGTTGACACCCATCGGGCAACGTGCTGCTCGAGCGCTTCGATTGAGTCAACCACGCGCTGTTCCCGCACATGGATAATGCTTTCGTGACAACTATGACAGTGGTTCTCATATAACAATTGACCACGGGGCCCGTCCGCCGCGAGCACTGGCGCGAGAAAATCAGTCACGGCCACGGCGCCGGCAAACAAAGTTAGCGCAATAGTGGTGACAGGCACTGGTCTATGACCACGTTGCGGGCAGTTCATACTGGAAGCTCCTGTGTGGAACAGCATCACGCCTGCCATCTCCATTGATCGATCTCGGGTGGGTCGACGCCGTGCTCGCGAATGTAATGACGATGATGAGTAATGCGATGCTCGCAGCTGCGAATCAGATCTTCAGCTTGCGGCGCGAGAGAGGGGTTGCGAGCCGCTATCTTCTGCGCCGCCTGAATCACGACATGATAACGGCTTGTGCGGTTGCGAATCTGCATATCGAAAGGCGTTGTCGTGGTGCCCTCCTCCCGGTAGCCGTTGATGTCGAAGCGGTCGTTGCACGGCCGCTCCCAGCACAGTTGTTTGATTGCCGCGGTGTAACCGTGAAAGTTGAACACCACCGGGCAATCGAGCGGGAAGAGCCGTTGAAATCGTTGCTCCGCCAGGCCGTGCGGATATTTTTGCGGGATGCCAAGTACCAGCAGATCGGTCACATTGACCACTCGTACGCGCCACCGAGGCGCCTCGCATCGTAAGATGTGCGCCGCCGCCATGGTCTCCAGCGTAAGCGAGTCACCGCAACACCCAAGGACGACTTGCGGGTCTTCGCCCTGGGCTGTGCTCGCCCAACGCCAGATCGAGGCACCTACCCGGCAGTGCTCCTGCGCCTCCGCAAGGGACAACCACTGCGGCAGCCGTTGCTTGCTCGCGATCACGAGATTGATGAAGTCCGTTACCTCCAGGCAATGCGCCATTGTACAAAGCAGCGTATTGGCGTCCGGCGGCAGGTACACGCGGTAGGTGTGTCCTTTCTTGGTAAGCACGTTGTTGATAAAACCCGGACCCTGATGCGAATACCCATTGTGATCCTGACGCCACGCCTGAGAGGTCAACAGGTAATTGAGCGACGATATGGGCTTGCGCCAGGGTACCTCCAGGGAGGCCTTCAGAAATTTGGCATACTGATTCATCATGCCGTCGACGATAGGCAGGAACGCTTCGTAGCAGGGAAATAGACCGTGACGCCCGGTTAACAAATACCCCTGCAACCAACCCTGGCAGAGGTGTTCGCTGAGCACCTCGAGCACGCGGCCATCACGCCGGGTGAGTTGGGCTACCTCACTGCTATCGGACACCGGCCACACGTATTGCCGGTACGTTGTCTCCAGAACGGCGCCAAGACGGTTCGATTCGAGCTCGTCTGGGCTAAAGATCCGAAAATTCCGCGTACTGCTGTTGAACCAGATGAGTGCGCGCAGGTACTTTCCGAGCTCAGTAACGCTGCTGCGTTGCTGCTGACCGCGCTCGTCGACGCTCACCGCGTAGCCCTCTATGGCCGGCAGCACCAGAGGTTGCCGAACCCGCCCGCCAAAGCTGTGCGGATTGGCCGCCATCCGCGCTTCCCCTCCGGGACAAACGCTCAGAATATCGGTGGCGGGCTGGCCATCGTCGTCGAACAGCTCGTGCGGCCGGTACGAACGCAGCCACTTTTCCAGCGCCTTCAGATGCCCGGGATTCGTACGCGCCTGCTTGGCCGGAACCTGGTGAGACAGATACGAGCCTTCAATTCTGCGCCCGTCGAGACGTTTCGGCCCCGTCCATCCTTTCGGGGTCCGCACAATCAGCATGGGCCAGCGAGGTCGATCGATCGGACGGGCCAGGCGCGCCGCCTTCTGCAGCCTGCGAATCTCTTGATACGCCCAGCGCAGCGCCGCCTCCATATCGCGGTCGATAACCTCGCTGCAGTCAACGATTCTCGGCCTGTATCCATACCCCGTGAACAATGCGTCGAGCTCACCGTCTGTCATGCTGCCGAAAATTGTCGGGTTACTGATCTTGAAGCCGTTGAGATGAAGTATGGGGAGCACCGCGCCGTCAGTGGCCGCGTTGAGGAACTTATTGCTATGCCAGGCGGCTGCGGTAGGGCCGGTTTCGGCTTCCCCGTCGCCCACTATGCAGGCCACGATGAGACCTGGATTATCCAGTGCCGCGCCGAACGCGGTCGCCAGCGCGTACCCAAGCTCACCACCCTCATTGATTACACCGGGGTATGCGGGCGTGAGGTGGCTCGGAAAACCGCCCGGCCACGAGAAAGCGCGTATAAAACGAGTCAGGCCGGCGTGATCACGGGTCATCTCCGGGAAGTACTCCGTAATCGTGCCCTCGAGATACATGTTGGCAAGGTTGGCGGCTGCGCCATGACCCGGGCCCGTGACCAGCAAAACACTGGCGTTCGTACGCTGAATGAGCCAGTTGAGATGCGCGTAGATCAAGTTGATTCCGGGCGCCGTTCCCCAATGTCCCAGCAGACGCGGCTTGATGCATTCGACCCGCAGCGGTTCTTCAAGCAATGGATTGTCGAGCAAATAAATCTGCGCCACCGTCAGATAATTCACGGCGCGTCTGTATCGCTCAATCGCCGTCAACCCTCGGGATTCCTTGGCGTGGGGCTCTAAAACGCTGTTAACGATCTCAGTCATCTCAGTTTGCGGACTACCCGGTAGCAGGCGGCGGATCAGAAGAAAGATACATTCGTCTCTTCGCGGAGGCATTGAGCGAAATCAAATCCGCGACCTCATGGCTCAACGCACGGCTACCCCGCATATCTCACCACGGGGCGAGATGATCGCGCAGAGATTTGATTTCACAAGGCATTTTCTGAAGGAGCGGAATACAGGTCGTATTTCCGACTGAAGAAAATGCGTTGTGGAATAAAAGATCAAGCGAGGGCT
>JBPCXK010000342.1:0-3787 GCA_051008635.1 Gammaproteobacteria bacterium | reverse complement strand
GGGTGAGCGCGGCGAGCTATGGGTGCGGGGCCCACAGGTGATGCGTGGGTACTGGAACCGACCGGAGGAGACCGCAGAGACCCTGCGCGAGGACGGCTGGCTGTTGACCGGTGACGTCGCCGTGATCGACGAGCGCGGCTACGTGAAGATCGTCGATCGCAAGAAGGACATGATTCTGGTTTCCGGCTTCAATGTGTATCCGAACGAGGTCGAAGATGCGGTCGCTCTGCACCCCGCGGTGTTGGAAGTCGCGTGTATCGGCGTCCCACACGAGCGCTCCGGTGAAGCGGTCAAAGTGTTTGTCGTGCTGAAGCCCGGGGCCACCCTCGGTGTCGATGAGCTGCGCGAATTCTGCAAGGAGCACCTGACCGGCTACAAGGTGCCGAAGCTGGTCGAATTCCGCGACGAATTGCCGAAGTCGAACGTCGGCAAAATACTGCGCCGCGCGTTACGGGATGGGGCATCCGGATAGATGTGGCCTGGCACAGCCCTTACATGGCCCGCAGACCGTTACGCATTGGAGGTATCGGCCGGCAGCGCTATTCGAACCGCCGTACCTTCGCCGGCCAGGGAGTTGAGCGAAATCGTTCCTTCGTATTTCCTGACGAGAAAGTTTGTCGACGCCAGGCCAATGCCCATTCCTTTGTCTCTCGACGTGTAGAACAGGTTGAATATTTTTTTGCGTTTTTCAGTCGGTATGCCGCTGCCGTTGTCGGTGATCGTGATCATGATGTTGCCGTCGTCTCGTGCTGTTTCGATTTTTATCAGGCCCTTGTCACGGTCCTGCTCCCTGATGGCCAGAGCGGCATTCTCCACAACGTTCGCCAGCATCAGGCAGATCTCCGTTTTTGATGCGAATATCTCCGGGAGGCTCCCGAATTCCCTGACGACCGAAACGACTGTATCAACCCGTGTTGCTTGAACTACTTCCTCGATGCAGTCGTTGACGTTCACCAGACCATACTCGACACCGCCGTGCTTTTTCGAAAAGGACGTCAGGCGCTTGGCGAGATCGGCGATGTTGTTCGCCTGACTGTGGACGCTCGACACCACGGTAGAAGCAGCGTCGAGGTGAGATCTTGCGTTGATCTCCTGCAGCTCGGTTCTTAGCTTGCGGATCACTTCTTCCGGCTTGTTACCGCTGTCCGGATCGAACGCGCGTTCGCTATGTTCCAGCGCAGTCTGGATCTTGCCCTGAATCTGATTCAGTATGTCCATACTGGTGCTTATACGATGCGCCGATGTAGCCAGGTTGTCCGCGACCATGCCGGCCAGCATCTTGTGTAACATCACGGAACCGGCGGTCGTGGAGACGCCAAACATGCTGCCTTTATCGTCATCCGTCGTGACGACGAGGTCTGAGCTTGGCTGAACGAGCTCCTGGTCGCGTACAGCGACGGCGCGCTGTGGAGTGACGACCTTGGGGGTTGTTGCCGCTTGCAGTGCGAGTGCGCCGCCCTTGGTTTTCTGTAACGCCAGCCAAACACAGATCAACAACAGGCCTGCAATCGCCGCCAGCATTCCGCGTTCGCTATAGGCAGTCACGGTCCGTTTTTTGCTCAGTTCGAATTCCAGACTGTTGATCAGTTTTTCCGTAAGGTCGGAAATGTTGTCCGATGTGGCCTCCTGAAAGATATCCTCGGTGGGAGCCTGTTTATCCAGCAAAACCTGCGCGTGGGAGATGAAATTCGCGGTAGCGTTCGTGAGAGGCGGCGGATAGGCAACACTGGCATCGCGAAGATTGTCCAGCGCCAGCGCCAGACGCCTTTTTTCCGGCTCGGCGGGAGTGGCCAGATAGGCGTTGATTTCATCCGCCAAACGAGTGATGTTCTGCGCCGCCGCGGCGTCATTAGCTTCCTGGGCCTGTTGCACTACCTCCGTCGCCGCAAGTGGCAGGTAGCTAACGGAGTTGCGTATTACGGCATAGCCCGTCTTGAAGCGCTCGATACGCTCCTGCTTCGCGTCCAGCGCGCTTAGATAGGCGCTGACTTCGGCGGCCAGCCTGTCCGGGATATCGGGAGCGCGCAGGACGTTGGAAAGATCCTCCTTCAGCCGATCCATTTGGGGGATGAAGGCGGCCAGGGAGTCGAAATCGGCGAGCGGATCTGACTTGACACGTTCGGTCTCGATAATCCAGTTGGAGGCCAGCTGCTGGATTTTTTGGACTGCGGTAATGCCCTCGCGGTAGTTTTCCCCGCCGCTGCTGCTGGCAATCCAGTATAGCACTGCCGCCGTTGCTATCAGGGTGGCCGACGAGATTACGCCTATAGTGATCGAGTTGGGTTTCATTGCGATAGCTCCTCAGATTCGCCCGCCAACGTTTTTATGAATGCAACGATCGCCTCCTTGTCTTCGTCAGGAGCCTCTCTTCCCAACTGAAACTCGAACATGGCGTTCACGGCATCGCGCAAGGTCGCGGCGCTTCCGTCGTGTAGATATGGGGCGGTGTGAGCCGCCATTCTCAGGCTGGGAACCTTGAAGGCGTGCTTGTCGGCTGTGTTCCCGGTGACGTTGTAGCGGCCCAGGTCGGCGTGTGTGATGTTGCCCCGCTTTTTGAAGAACTCGTTAATCACACCGAATACCTGAAACATGTTGCCGCCAACGTTGGCGCCTTGATGGCACGACACACAACCATAGTGTTTGAACAAGCCGTAACCATGCTTTTCCTGTTCGTTGAGGGCCGATGCATCGCCTTTCAGCCAACGGTCGAAGCGGCTGTTCGGTGTGATCAGCGACTTCACAAACTCGGCGATCGCGTTCTTGATGTTCTTGCGGCTAATGCCGTCAGGGTATACCTTTTTGAAAAGGCTGGGGTAGCGATCGTCTCGGAAAAGTTTTGCAACGACGTCCGGCCACATACTGCCCATCTCGATTGCCGACTGTATCGGGCCATCTATTTGTTCTTCGAGCGTATCCGCTCGCCCGTCCCAGAACTGTTTGAAGTTGAAACCGGCGTTGTATACGGTTGGTGAGTTAACAAAGCCGGGCTTGTTCTCTATGCCGATTGAAACCTTGCGGCCGTCGTCACCGCCGGATATCAGGTCGTGGCAGCTGGCGCAGGATACGGTGTTGTCTTTCGATAACTTTGGATCGAGGAATAGAAGCTTTCCAAGCGCCACTTTCGCAGCATCCACTTCGACGCCGTCGGGAATCGGTCTGATGGGTTCGGCGTGCACGTTGGCTACGAGCACGAGACATGCGAGCTTGACTCCCCCAAATCTGAGCAGGTAGCGGCAAATCGCCGTACCTATTGTTGTTGACATCCGAGCCCCTCCAGAGGCTGCTATTTAGTTGCATTACAACTGGGCTCTTACAGGCTGGTTCTGAGTGAAAAACAAGTTTCGACTTAAACCATTTCTCTGTAAGCCGGTACTGATCCGGATGGCGCCGTTGTCATGAAAGTGCGCTCAATCTTTCTGCTTTGTCGAGGGTGCTCAGCCGCGGTATTGCCGCCATGACCAAGAAGATCGTGGCAGCGTAGAGCACGTGAACCGCTGTTATTTTCGTGATTTCTAAGCGTGTAGTTGTTGCATACGTTAGGCCGACCCGCGACGCTGATGCAGCCCGGTGGATCAAAATCGCTGATGAATGGTAATCGTCGACCGACAATCCGTAGCGCCTGTTCCAGAAGTTGACAGCTCTGGTGCGCAGAGGTCGCATGCTTTTGTCAAAGCGGTTCTGGTGTGTGTGGCAGAAGATGGAGGCAATCGTGGGAGCGGCGTTAGAGGGTGTCGCAAAAGTCAACGACGACACCTGTAGGTTGGGCTGAGCGTTAGCGAAGCCCAAC
>JBPCXK010000341.1:0-9728 GCA_051008635.1 Gammaproteobacteria bacterium | reverse complement strand
AATGTGAAGTTATTTCTGGCAGAGCCCTAACCCGCCATAGCCGGAACCAAACCTTGTGCCCCCTCAACGGCGGACTTTACCACCCCTTGTCCACCGCAACGCCGGCGTTTGAGGCGCGCGGCCGTGGACAAGGCGTGGAAAAGTCCGCCTCACCCCGGCGCGACCGCCGGTCGAGAAATTCTTGGTCTTTTGTCCAAGATTTCACTGGTAAGGTACTAAGGAAGGGTTTCTTCTATGGCCGCTCCTACGAGTGCTGTCGTTGACTCTGCGGCACCTCTTCGACCGTGATGCGAGGCCCGTCCACCGCCTTTGTGGCGCAAAGACACCAGGGTCGCTCGTGATATTCTTCCACCTTTGCGCCTCTGCGTCTTCGCGCCCTTGCGTTTTGTTCGCTACTCAATCAGGCAAATCACATGCTGCGGGCTAGTGCTGCTTGGGGTGTTGTGGTCGGCGGGCGCTACTGCAAAAGACGGCTCCAGCGCACTAAACATTCAGACCGTACTCGGGTTTTCCGACACCATACGCCTTGGTCGATGGGCGCCGCTGGCTATCACTGTCGAGAATTCCGGCGAGACAGTGAACGGTACGTTGGAGGTCGAGGTGACGTCCGGTGATGAGCTCGAGGGCACTGTGTTTACGTTCGTACATCGACGTCGCCTCGAGCTCACCCGGGATGCGCGCAAGCGGTTTCATTTTACGGTGTTCATCGACAATCCTGCTCAGCCGATTCAAATCCGGGTCGTTTCCCAGGACAGGGTCGTCGCCCACCGGGCCATCGACTTGCGTCATCGGTTCACCGAAGCCCGTCTGGTGCTGGTGCTTAGCCGCAATGTCGATCTCGACTACCTGAACGAAGGCACGGGTGGACGAGCGCGGGTCACCTATCCGCACCCGGAGTTGTTGCCGCATCGATGGCAAGGCTATGATGGCGTGGCGGCGCTGGTCGTGCACGGCGTCACCCTCGAGCAGTTGGACCCCAGACAGTACGACGCCTTGAAGAAATGGCTGAGTCAGGGCGGCGTGCTCGTCACCTCGGGTGGGCCAGACTACGCCTCGTTGTGGACAGCGCGTCTTGCCGAGCTGCTTCCGGCTACTCCTACCGGTTTGGCCACAATCAGGGGTGATGCGGATTTCCGCACGGCATTGGGCGAGTCCTTTGTCGCGCCTCGTCCCTTCCAGATTCACAAGGTGACACGCTCGAGGGGACGAGTCACGGCCAGCGCCGGTCAGGCCGCATTGATTATCGAATCGGCGCTCGGCCTGGGGCGCGTGACCTATCTGACTTTCGACATAGACAGCTATCCGTTTGAAGGCTGGTCGGGTATGGGGCAGCTCTGGTTTCGGCTACTGGGCCTGAGGAAGCCAGGGAGCACGCGCGCCGCGCCGAGCATCGAGGCCAGCGTGGTCCCGACTATCGTCAAAGGCCTGGGTGAGAGTTTTCCGGGTCGTCTCATCGTGTTGACATTCCTGGTCGCTTACCTCGGGATGCTGGGCATCGCGTATCGACTCATCTCACAGGACACGGCTGCAAGAGTCTGGATACCGTGGACGCCGGTGGCGCTTCCGCTTCTATTTGCACCGGCGGCATATTTTTTGTTCGTGTCGCTGTTGTTCCCGCCCGGTGCTTCGGCGACAGTTGTGTCGGTAGTCGAACCGCTGGTGGGTGGACCCTTTGCGCGCGTTGATTTCGACCTCGGTGTCTATGGAAACCGCCCGGGTCGCGTGGGGTTGAAGGTTGCACAAACCGGACCGGTGTTCTTGCCGAGAGTCGATCCGGACAGGCCGGACCAGGCCGCGAGCTGGATATTGCGCGATGGCAATCCGCGATTGCTGGAAGTGTCGGATCGACGCCCATTCGCCTTGCACGCGCTCTGGGGAACTGACGTTATCTCTTTTGACCTCCAGGTCTCGGTCGCTCAAACCCAGACAGGACTGAGCTTGACTGTTCAAAATCATACGAACCGGCCACTGGAATCCGCGTGGCTGGTTTTCAATGGTTCGGTCTACGCCCTCGGCGCGATATCCGAAGTTCCGGCTTCCCACTATGAGCTCACAAGCGAAATAAGCGTTCCCGCGAACGAGTGGCGCAACATCACAGGTGGGCTTCAGGGACTCTCGGTTCGCGATCGATTTGCCCTCGAGACCGCGCTAAACGAGAGTGTCAAAAGCTATCGCAGGACGGACGGTCTTCCGCGGGACGAGGCCTTATTGATTGCCGTTTCGGTAACGCCTGAGCCTTTGCTCGCATCGAGCACCTCGTTGCAGATCACCGAAGTCGGCTTGGTGCTGGCCAGGTTTCCGGTCGACTTGTCACCCGCCCATGGGATGGACCCGGCCCCGGTGAGGCGTGGTGCAAGGTAACGGCCTCACGAGCGAGGCGTGGCGCGGGCTCATCAGTTTCGGCCGGCCGCAGGCGGTCTACCTGCACTGCCTCGTCGTGCAAGCGGTCGCGGTGCTGATATGGTGGCCGGGAGGTGGGCTGTACGGCGCGCTTGCAACTCAAAAGAGTCCGAATACGCTGCTTGTCGTGCTGACTGCGCTCGGCGTCAGCCTCTCCTACCAGAGCATTCGTATCGGCGCCGAAGAGTTGCTGTTTCCCGATCAGCAACCTCTACGCGGGCGGATCGTATCCACGCGGCTGGCGGTGTGGCGGATACTGCTCGGGTACCTTGGAGCACACGTGATACAGACCCTGCACTGGGTTGCGCTGTCTACACCGGTACTGTTGGCCGCCTGGTCGGTCGGGGGCGGCGACTGGCGCAGCCTTGGATTTTGCCTGCTCGTCATTTTCTTCCTCGCGACCGTCTATCGTCTTGCAGGCGCCTGCGTCCATCTGGCCATCGGCCAACATGAGCAAACCACCTACTACATTCTCAGGATCACCCTGATCGCCGGCTACCTGATTGGCGGGATGGTTTTCCCTGCCACCAGCCACTGGCGCCTCACCGAAGACCTCCTGTCGATGTCTTACGCGAGCAGCCCGCCGGGCACGCTATCCGTTTTCCTCCAAATCTATGGTCTGGTCTCTGTGCTGCTGAGCCTGATTCTATGCAGTCTTGCGCTGCGACTGCGCCACCGGTGGGGCGCCAATGTAACGCCCGGAGCCTGACGCAAGGTTGACATTGCGCGCCCGGGTTTCCACTCTGGGCGCAGGCAATAGACGGCAAAAGATTTTTTGACCGGCTTTGTCGACCAAAGCGTGAGACTTTTGACGGGTACTATGACTACGGGCACCTTGTCGTATCTTTCCAATCAGGACGAGCGCACCATGGGGCGGCTCGATGCCGCGGTTGGTGGGCTGGCGAGGCAGTATCATCGCCAGCTCTACGCACGATACCTGCTGGGCGCTCTCTTTTGGGGGCTGGTGCTCGCATCGCTTGCCGTGCTTGTCTTTCGCCTCACACAGTTTCCCCACTCCGCGTTCGTCGGGATCGCCCTGCTGTTCATGTTGCCTTTGATAGCGGGCGCGGTCATGGCGAGGCGGCGGCAACCGGGCACGCTGGCCATCGCCATCGTCGCCGACGAGAAACTCAAGCTAAAGGAGCGTTTGAGCACCGCCTGGGAGTACAGGCAAGCGCAGCCGGATTCGGATGTAACCCACGCGCTTGCCGTTCAAGCCGTGGGCGTCAGACATCCAACGGTGGCCGGCGTGTTTCCCTGCGAGTTCAACCTCTGGGGTATGCTGGTGCCGCTGGCGGCGGCCCTGCTTATCCTCGCGAGCATCGTGGACCTGGAGCGGATTGTGAGTGAGCCCACCTTCGAGGTCGACGCGCTGGTGGTTGATGAAGGAGTCCGGCTCAAAGCGTTCGCCCGCCAATGGCGCCTTCGAGCGGCGCGCGAGGCTTATCCGCGCAGTCCGACCGAAGCCGGAAACCTGCAACGGCTCGGCGCTCGAATGCAAAGCGGCGCACTCGACCGCGAGCAAACGCTGGGGCGCTTGCGGACAATGGAACGCGCTCTGGCTGAGCAACGCTCGGCAGCTTTGCTCGAGGCGACCACGGCGGTGGGAGCGGGTTCGACGGACGCCCAATCGCTGGCAGCCCTGGATGGTGTAGGGGGGCTCGCACTGTCGAAGATGCTGCGCAGGCTCAGAGCAGGGCAGCTTTCGCCTGGTGACCTGGAGGCGCTGGATCAGGCCGCGGAAACACTGGCAGGGCTCGGCGTCCCGGCCGATGAGTTACGGCAAGCACTCGACCAATATGCGGCGGGTGAATCGCAGAGTCTCCAGCGAATTCTCGAGGCCCTCTCGGATGCTGACCGCAACTATCGGGACGCGGAGGAGCTCGGGAGGGCTCAGCAAACTGTGGCGCGCGCCAGTGAGAATCTCGGTGGTGTTGATACGGCTGGCGACATCGCCTCTCAGACCGGCGAAGCGGAAGCGAGCGACGAGCCTGGGGGGGCGGGCGCAGTTGCTGAAGACGGTTCGGGTGAGTTGTCCGGTGCGGGTAGGAGCGCGGACTCGGACTCGGACCGTGGGTTCCCGCCTGACCAGATGATCACCTCGGCTGTTCTGTCTTCACCGGTGTTGTCCGATGAGGCACAGGTGACGCTTCGGCCGAAGGGCCGGCCAGGTCCGGGCGCGGTCTTTAAATCCGAGACCTGGGCGTTGCCGAATGTCGGCAAACCGACGGTAGAGACCGTTGCAATTGCCCCGCGTTTCATGCCGCAGATGGAGGAGGTCTTGTCCAGGGAGAGCTATCCGTTACACCGCAAGGAGTTCGTGCGCAGATACTTTCTCAATCTGAGCACTGGGGCGCGAGGGGATGTCAGGACAGGAGAACCGAGCCGATGATGGCCGACGAGAAAACGCTCGAGCTTGCCCGCAGAAGGCTCTCGACCCTGCGAGCGGAAGTCGCGAAGCGAATCGTCGGTCACGCGGACTTGGTCAACGGCATTCTCGCAGCCCTGCTCGCCTGCGGTCATGTCCTGCTGGAAGGTGTTCCAGGTCTCGGCAAAACGCTGCTCGTGAAGACCTTGAGTGACGCGCTCAGGCTCGACTTTGCCCGCATTCAGTTCACACCGGACCTCATGCCCGCCGATATCATCGGCACTCAGATCGTTGCGCATGACGACGACGGACAACGATACTTTCAATTCCAACCCGGTCCGGTGTTCACTCAGTTGTTGTTGGCCGATGAGATCAATCGGGCGACACCGAAAACGCAGTCTGCCCTGCTGGAGGCCATGGAGGAAAAACGGGTAACAGTCGGACGGATGGGGCACCCGCTGGAAGAGCCGTTCATGGTGCTCGCAACCCAGAACCCCATCGAGATGGAAGGGACCTATCCGTTGCCCGAAGCACAGCTCGACCGATTCCTGGTCAAGCTGATAGCGGATTTTCCGTCCGCCGAAGAGCTTTCGCAGATTGTCGATCGCACCACCGGGACCGAGACGTCGGCTGTACGCAAGATTATGTCTGGTGAAGAGGTGCTCGAGCTCAGGCGTCAGACGCGGGCTATCGTTGTGGCCCGCCACGTGAAGGATTATGCGGTGCGAATGGTGCTCTCCACGCACCCCGAGTCGGAAATCGCTCTACCAATGACGCGTCGGTACGTGCGCCACGGAGCAAGCCCGCGGGGCGCCCAAAGCATGATCCTCGTGGCCAAGGCGTTCGCGTTGTTCGACGGGCGCATCAATGTGAGCTTCGAAGACCTCAAGATCGCGGCTGCGTCCTGTTTGAGGCATCGAATCCTGCTCAACTTCGAAGGCGAAGCCGAAGGGGTCGGGGTCGACAGTGTCGTAAAGGAGATCATCGAGGAGACGCCGACGGCCCCTGCCACATGAACGCGCAAGCCGCAGAGGCGCTGTTCGACCCCGAGTTCTTGCGCAAGCTGGAGCGGCTGGAACTGCTGGCGAGAAAGATCTTCCGCGGACTCGTGCGCGGTGAGCATTCGACCCGGCATCGCGGACGCGGGCTCGAGTTCTCCGACTACCGGCGCTATCAGTCGGGTGACGACCTGCGTTATATCGACTGGAACATCTTCTCGCGGCTCGACCGCTTGTTTCTGAAGCTCTATGCCTCGGACGAAGATCTGACGCTGCATCTGCTCATCGATTGCAGCGCCAGCATGGGATTCGGTGAGCCGCTGAAATTCGACTACGCGCGCAAACTTGCCGCCGCGCTTGCCTACATCGGTCTCAATAACCTCGATCGAGTCGGCGTGCGCGCTTTTTCTGCGGGTGCGAGCGTTTCATTGCCCACCCTGAAGAGCAAGCAACACATGGCCACGTTGCTGCCATTCCTGCGCAGACTGAATTGTGCCGATACGACCGGTTTCGTCAGCGCCATGCGTGAGTTCGCGATGCGTTCCGCAACCCCGGGCGTCGTGGTAGTCATCACCGATCTGCTCAGTGATGACGAGTTGGCGGATGGGCTCGAGCTACTCCGTCACGGTAACCATGATGTAGCGCTGGTGCAGATCCTTTCGGAGGATGAGATCAATCCGCCCCTGGAGGGACCGTTCAATCTGGTGGATGCCGAAGACAGAAGCTCGCTCAAAGTGACAGTGGATGCGGGATTGAGGCAACTTTACCTCACGCGGTTACAAGCCCACCTCGAGGCGCTCGAGCAGCATTGTCGCGAGCAAGGTATCGAGTATCTGCGCGCAAGTACCGCCATCCCGTTCGAGGATCTGGTTCTGAAGTATCTGAGACGAGGCAGACAGTGGCGATGATTCAGTTCGCGCAGCCGTGGGGTTTGCTCGCATTGCTCTCGATACCGGCGATCTTGCTGCTCTACAGTCTTCGGCCCAGGCGCGAAACTCGGCTCGTATCCACTAACAGCCTGTGGCGAGAGGCGTTTCGAGAACGTCAAAGAGGCCTCGGGTTACAAAAGCTGTTGCGTGATCTGAGTTTGCTGCTCGTTTTGCTGTTCGCGCTGGCATTGTCCCTCGCTTTGGCCGGCCCGGGCTGGTCCACAGACGCAACCGTGCGCGACGACGTGGTTCTGATCCTCGACACAAGCGCCAGTATGAAGGCGCGACGCCCGCATGGGCTCGTGGCGTCTACACGGTTCGCTGAAGCCAAACGTCAGGCCGCAGACGTCATCGACGATCTGGCCGAGGAGGGCCGCTTACTCCTCATGACCAGTGGGCGAAATGCGGTAATGCGCACAGCTTTCGAGTCCGATCGATCCATGCTTCAAAGCGCGCTCGAGCGGATCGAACCCACCGACGAAACCGGAAACCCTCGTCGGGCGCTGGCGCTCGCACTGTCATTGCTGCGAAATCGTGAGCATGGCCGGGTTTATTTCGTCACGGACGCGGCTTTCGATGATGACGTCGATCTGGATACGTCGCGCATCGAATTTCGCCGCGTGGATGGGCCATATCGCAATGTGGCCATCACACGTTTCGATTTCCGCCCGGAGGTGGGCAGCGAGGAGCGCTATCAGGTATTGCTTGCCGCACGCAACTATACAGACGAGCCGATCAACGCGGCGATAAGCGTGCAGCTCGGTGAACAACCTCTGTTGCATCAAACGCTCGCGTTGTCTCCGCGCGAGAAAAAGACGCTGGTATTACCGGTTCAAGGTCGAATTGCCGGGTTGGCCAGGGCCACCGTCGAATACGAAGACGATCTTCCGCAGGACAATGAAGCATTCGCCGTGGTGGAAGGCGGCGTGCCGCTGCACTTGCTGCTCGTAAGTCAGGGAAACTTCTATTTGGAAAGTGTTTTCGAGGCGCTCCCCAATGTCACCCTGACCAGGACCAAGACGATCGGCGAGAATTTCGTCTCGCTCACGGCGCGTCACGATGTAGTGGTCATCGATCGTATTCCGGCGCCCGAGTTGCCACCGGGTCGTTACCTGTTGATCG
The DNA here is from genome assembly GCA_051008635.1 of Gammaproteobacteria bacterium. Lineage (GTDB taxonomy): Bacteria > Pseudomonadota > Gammaproteobacteria > JBPCXK01 > JBPCXK01 > JBPCXK01. The sequence goes on along the minus strand of JBPCXK010000341.1, from coordinate 1,911 downwards.
ACGTCGCTGCTCCTGGTCTGCCGTTTGTCGCCAACGACCGCATCGCCCAACCGCGCATCGACGGACGAAGCGCAAGCGCGATGCTTCGAGATATTGATCTCGCGGGCGTCAGAATCGATCGGACCAGGCGGGTGTTGCACACCGAGGAATCATCGGGGTTGCAGCGCCTGTTCTGGTCGAAACGTACGGACCTTGCATTGGCGCTGATCGAAGACGACTTGCGGATCGTGTTTCTCGGTTTCGACCTGGCTGACTCGAGCTTTCCGCTGCAGGCCTCATTCCCGCTGTTTCTGGCGCAAAGCCTGGCGTGGCTGCATCCGCGGGTGGATCGATACGCCCGCGCTCAGGTAGCCGCGGGCGAGCCGGTAACCATCGTGACCCCGAACCGGGGCTCGAGCCTGGTCGTGCAAACGCCGTCGGGTCAGTCGCTGAGCTACGAGTTGGAGGAGGGCGGCACTCAATTCGAGGCCACCGCCCAGGCGGGATTTTATCGCTATGCGGCAGGCGACGCTGCGCACTATTTCGCGGTAAATCTGACCGACGAAGGAGAATCCCACATCCGCCCACGTGCCGTGTTGCCGGACGTGTCGGAATCCGACTCTCCGGCGCGGGCCGAAGGACGCGCGATCGTTGCCCTGTGGCCGCATCTGGTTCTTTTCGCGATAGTCTTGCTCGCGCTGGAATGGTGCCTGTGGTGTTGGCGGGGCGTCAGTGCCTGAGTTTGCGCAGGCTGCCTGGTTTTGGCTGCTGCCTGCGTTGCCGCTCGTCGTCTACCTCCGGCTCAGGGCCCGGGTTGCCGAACCACCACTCAAGCGCGCGGCCGGGGTCGTGCTGCGTTGCCTGAGCCTCGTGCTGCTGGTGGTGGCGCTGGCCGGTCCGCTCGAAGACACGTACTCGACACACACTGACATCGTGTTTGTGCTTGATGTCTCTCACAGTGTCGATCACGACACCGCTCGAGACGCGCTGGCCTTCATCAACCGCGCACTTGTTGCCAAAGATCCCGGCGCCCGTGTGGGGCTGGTTGCCTTCGGAGCGGACGCAGCCGTCGAGAGGCTCCTGAACAGATCGGAGGGAGAAATTGATGAGATCTCAGTGCAAGTCGCTCGCGGCGGGACCGACATCGCGCGAGCGATCGAGCTCGCCGTTGGGACGTTTCAGACCGAGGGACAGCGCCGGGTGGTCTTGCTGAGCGACGGGCAGGAGAACCTGGGGCGAGCACGCTCGGCCGCCGCCGTGGCACGCTCAGTCGGTGTGGCTATCGACGCTGTGGCGTTTGTCGACAGCGAGAGTCGAGACGAGATCCTGATCCGCGACCTTGTAGCGCCGGCATGGGTGCGCGCGCATGAACCTTTCGAGCTCAGCGTGACACTCTCGAGCCAGACCATCGCCCGTACTCATCTGGTGATCACGCGCAACGGCTCCCCATTCGATGACGTGACGTTGACCCTGGAGCCCGGCTTGAACAGCTATTCGTTTGTCGATAAGGCCGCCGCACCGGGTCTCCACGAATACGAAGCGATAGTCAACAGTGATCGGGATAACGTGCAGGAGAACAACCGCTACCAGACGTTTGTGCAGGTCGCGGGCGCACCCAGGGTCTTACATGCCTTCGGCGACCCGGACGGTCGGCAATATGTAACGTCGGCACTGCGTGCCCAGGGTCTTGTCGTCGCAGAGCTCGCGGGGACGGCTCTTCCCGTAAACATGCACGAGCTAGTGGAGTACGACCTGGTTATCCTGAACAACGTTTCGGGACTGGACATGTCCCTGGCCAAGATGCAGCTGCTCGAAGACTACGTCCGTGACGCGGGTGGCGGTCTCATCAAACTGGGAGGCGACAAGAGCTACGGTGCGGGTGGATACCACGGGACACCGATCGAGCGCGCACTCCCGGTGACCATGGACATC
>JBPCXK010000340.1:0-9541 GCA_051008635.1 Gammaproteobacteria bacterium | reverse complement strand
CCGACACGCGACGCCGACGCCATCATCGCCAATCTCACCGATCTCAACGACGACAGCCCGGTCGTCCACGAAGACCACGGCGTCGGCCGTTATCGGGGATTGACCGTGCTGACCGCAGGTGGCATGGAGGGCGAATATCTCACCCTGGAGTACGCTGGTGGTGACAAGTTGTACGTCCCGGTGGCCTCATTGCACCTGGTCAGCCGTTACACGGGCGCCGACCCGGAACATGCGCCCCTGCACCGCCTTGGCGGCGAGCAGTGGAAAAAAATCAGACAACGCGCGGCGAAAAAGGCCCACGACGTTGCTGCCGAGCTGCTGGACGTTCACGCCCGCCGCGCCGCGCGTCAAGGCTTCAGTTTCGATATCGACAACGACGAATACGCAAGCTTCGCGGCGACGTTTCCGTTTGAGGAAACCCCTGATCAACTCAAGGTCATCGAGGAAGTGCTCGCAGACATGCGCGCGAGCCAGCCGATGGATCGCGTTGTCTGCGGCGACGTAGGCTTCGGCAAGACAGAAGTCGCCATGCGCGCGGCTTTTGTCGCAGCGCAGAGCGGTAAACAGACCGCGGTGCTTGTGCCAACAACCCTCCTGGCACAACAGCACTATCAGACGTTTACAGACCGCTTCGCCGACTGGCCGGTCAGGATCGAAGCCTTGTCACGGTTTCGTACGTCGCAACAACAGAAAACCATTCTCGACCAGCTTGCCTGCGGGAACATCGATATCGTCATTGGCACGCACAAGCTCATACAGCCAGGGGTGGCCTTCGAGAATCTCGGCCTGGTAATCGTCGACGAAGAACATCGCTTCGGCGTGCGTCACAAAGAGCGTTTCAAAGCGCTGCGGGCGGAAGTCGACATGCTGACGCTAACGGCCACGCCGATTCCACGCACTCTCAACATGTCGCTCAGCGGCATGCGCGATCTGTCGCTGATCGCCACCCCACCGCTGCACCGTCACGCGATAAAGACGTTCGTGAGCCAGTGGAACGACGCCATGATCACGGAGGCATGCCAGCGCGAGATCAAACGTGGCGGCCAGGTGTATTTTCTCCACAACGAGGTGAAGAACATCGAGCGCATCACCAAAGACCTCGGCAAGCTCGTGCCCGGCGCCACCATCCGCATCGCGAACGGGCAGATGCGCGAACGAGAGCTGGAACGCGTGATGCTCGATTTCTACCACCAGCGCTTTAATATACTTGTGTGCACGACGATTATCGAAAGCGGGATCGATGTGCCGAACGCGAATACGATCGTCATCAACCGCGCCGATAAGCTCGGGCTGGCACAGCTTCATCAGATCAGGGGCCGGGTTGGCCGCTCACACCACCGCGCTTACGCCTACTTGCTCGCCCCGCCTGACGGCGTGATGACAACAGACGCGAAGAAACGTCTGGAGGCCGTTGAATCACTTGAAGATCTCGGGGTCGGCTTCACGCTGGCAACGCACGATCTCGAGATCCGCGGTGCGGGCGAGTTGCTGGGCGACGAGCAAAGCGGCCAGATTCAGGAAATCGGTTTCACGCTGTACAACCATCTGTTGGAAAGCGCGGTGCGGGCGCTGCGCGCCGGCGAACTACCCGACGCCGACATTGCGCTTGCCCCGCACACCGAGGTCGACCTCGGCGTGCCCATCCTGTTGCCGGAAGACTATGTGCCCGACGTTCCGATGCGCCTCATTCTCTACAAACGCATTGCCAGCGCGGAAGACCAGGAGACGCTGCGCGCGCTGCAGGTAGAAATGATAGACCGCTTCGGACTGCTGCCCGAGCCAGCCATGAATCTATTCGCAGCGACGCGCGTCAAACTGGCAGTGAACCCGTTCGGCGTCACGAAAGTCGAAGCACATGAAGAACATGGCCGTATACTGTTCGGCAAGAATCCGCGTATCGATCCAGGCAAGGTCGTCGAGCTGGTGCAGAGCGACCCACAGACCTACAAACTGGACAACGGCAATCGCCTGCGGTTCTCCAGAGCAATGGAGACCGTCGATGACCGGGTGGATACCGTGCTCGATCTGCTAAACTCGCTGGCGCTGCAGCAAGCGGCATGATGCGGTTCGACATGACCAGATTGACAAGCTTGGGAAAGGTTTTGCTCGCGCTGGGCTCATTGCTGTGCCTGGCGATGCCGGTGACGACACAGGCCCAGTCCGCCTACCGCGTAGAGGTGCTGATGTTTACCCACACCGACGAGGCCAACGCTTTCGGCGAGCGCTGGCGCACCGACACCGATCCGCCGCGCAACAACGGCGCGATATCACTACCGCACGGCAAGACAGTGCTGGGTTTTACGCGCCAGTCCAGCGACGCGCTGGAACTCAAAGCCGAAAGACAAAAGCTGGAGGGCTCGCCGGATCACCGCGTGCTCTATCACGCGGCGTGGGTGCAGCCGGGGCTGGGTAAAAGCAAAGCCAAGGCCGTACGCATCGTCGGGGGCACTGACTTCAGCGTTGTGTATCCGGAGCGCATGAAGGCGAGCTGGCGCTACGACGCCTACGGCGAAACGATCGAGGTGCCCGCGCCGAGCATTCTTTACGAGATCGACGGCAACGTGAAAGTGGTCCTCGGCCGCTTCCTGCATGTCTATACTGATTTGACCTACCGCCAGCCGACTAGGCAAAGCGGTGGGCAGGACAGTGGCGCTGAGTTGCAGGATTTTCGTGTCCAGACCCACCGGCGCATGCGCAGCAACGAGCTACATTATCTCGATCACCCGCTGCTGGGCATTCTGGTGCAGATAAAACCGGTGAGTTGACCCGTACAGCCGGTAACGGCGAGGAAGACGAGGGCATCAAGCTGGAGCAGCAGGTCTTAGTACCTTACCATTGAAATCCTGGACAAAAAGACCAAGAATTTCTCGACCGGCGGTCGCGCCGGGGTGAGGCGGACTGAAATCAAATCTCTGGGCAATTATCTCGCCCCGCGGTGAGATATGCGCGCTGGGCTGGCTGCTGGCAACACTATTGTACAATTTTCATTAGCGCCGTCAGCAGTCGTTCCGCTTTCGAGCGGTTGGCGTTCAGGGTCTTGCGAATATCATCCATGGATATCTCGCTGCCATGGACGCCAGCCGCCCAGTTCGTGCAGATCGCGCACGCCGCGTAGCACAAGCCGAGCTCCCTGGCGAGCGCGGCTTCCGGCATGCCGGTCATGCCAACCACATCGCAACCGTCTCGCGCGAGGCGCCCGATCTCGGCAGCGGTCTCCAGACGCGGCCCCTGCGTCGCGCCATAGGTCCCCTGCTCGCGCACATCCAGTTCGACATCGCGGGCAGCCTCAACCAGCAGTTCACGCAAGGCCTCGCAATAGGGATTCGTGAAGTCGATATGAATGACCTCGTCGAGGTCGGACTCAAAAAAGGTGTGTCCGCGCGACCACGTGTAGTCGATAATCTGGTCGAGGATGATCAGGCGCCCGGGCGGAATGTCACCGCTGATGCCGCCGACGGCGGCGAACGCGACAATGTGATCCGCGCCGACGTGCTTGAGTGCCCACATGTTGGCGCGATAGTTCACCATGTGTGGCGGAATGGTGTGACTGTAACCGTGCCGCGCCAGGAACGACACCGGCTTGCCGAAGAGCGCGCCGTGAGTGATGGGGCCAGACGGCTCGCCGTAGGGCGTCGGCACGACCTGGCGGCCGGTGACCTCGAGGCCTTCTAGCGAGGTGAGGCCCGTTCCTCCAATGATGGCCAGCTTGACCATAGTCAGATATTCATCTCCATCCACGGTGAATCGTTGAGCGCCTCGATGCTCTCCACGGCTGCGACGTACTCAGGCGTTGCACGCAAAGCGTCCAGCGTTGTTTCTCCCCTGCCGTGCAAACGCGCCAGGCGAGCTTGCGACACCACGTCCGCGTACCCGCCGAGGCCTTCCAACACGCCAGATATTTCTTCCGGGCGATTGCAAATCAGCACCATGTCGCAGCCGGCATCGAGCGCGGCCCTGGCGCGCGCCGCATAGTCGCCGGCCGCGACGGCGGCCTCCATACTGAGATCGTCGCTGAAAATCACGCCTTCGAAGCCGAGCTCAAGGCGCAGCACGGTCTGTAGCCAGCGGGATGAAAAACCGACCGGCTTGTCGTCGACCTCGGGGTACACGACGTGCGCGGGCATGATACCCGCAAGACCATAACGAATCATCCGCGCGAACGGCAGCGCGTCGTCCATCATAATATCTTGTAGCGGCCGCTTGTCGACCGGTAGTTGATCGTGAGAGTCTTCAGCGACCGCACCGTGGCCCGGGAAATGCTTGCCGACGGCTACCATTCCCACGCGCCGCATGCCTTTCATGATTTGCCGCGCAAGCTCGGCCACCGTCTCCGGATTGCGGTGCAAGGCTCGATTAGCGATCACTTTACTGACACCGCGGTCGAGGTCCAGCACGGGCGCGAAGCTGAAGTCCACGCCCGCCGCACGCAATTCCGCTGCCATCAACCAGCCAAGCTTTTCCGCGCACTCGAGGGCGTTGCGTGCATTCTGCTCATGCAGTTCACCCAGGCACCGAGCTGGCGGCAAAGCCGTAAACCCGTCGCGAAAACGCTGCACACGACCGCCTTCCTGATCGACCGCAACGAGTAGACGCGGGTCGCGCAGGGCGTGGATTTCGGCAACCAGCTCGCGAAGTTGATGGGGGGTGGAGAAATTGCGTGCAAACAGAATAATCCCGCCGATTTGCGGATGCCGCAACAGCTCGCGCTCATCGCCGCCGAGCCTGCAGCCGGCGACATCCACCATGACTGGACCGAGTGGCACGGGAGCGACAGCCGGCAAGTCTGGTTACGGTCCCAGCATCGCCGTGAACCCCAATTCGGCCTGAAAGCGGAGCCACTTGTAGCGGTCGGCGGACCGGACAGTGATTTGTTTGACTTGCGATTTGCGCAGAATCGACAGCGGCACGTCGACACCCGCCTCGCCAAGCGCCCACATCTTGCGAAAGAAATCGGCCAAACTCTCCACCGGTTCATTGCCAACCTTGAGAATGATGTCGCCAGCTTCTACACCGGCTTTTTGGGCCGGCCCATCCTCAGCGACGCGCGTGACAAATAAGTGGCCCCGATCCATCTCCGTGAACACGCCTATCCACGGACTGCGCGGGCCGCGTGTGTTGCCTTCAGCGATCAGCTCGCCGAGGATAGGCTTGAGCGCGTTGATGGGCACGAACATGTTGCCAGGCTGACTCTGCACACCCTCCTCCGCCGCATCCGGCACGATGAGTGAGCCAATGCCGACGAGGCGTCCTTCGGGTCCTATCAACGCCGCACCACCGAAACGTGGATGCGCAGGGGATGTGAAAATTGCATCTTCGAGCAGATATTCCCAATAGCCCGCGAAATCACGCCGCGCGGCCACGGTAGCAAGCAGCATGGATTGCGGGCCGCCGTGGCTGATGACAAGGGCCGGATCTCCGGTTTGCAGACCGCCCGAGTCACCGAACTCGACGGGCCCGATGCCGAGCGGCCGCTCCGCCCGCACCAGACCGAAACCGGTGGCATTGTTGTAGGCCACGATCTTGGCCTGGATCATATTGCCGTCCTTATCGCTGATGGACACGGCGCTCGCTTCCATGATCAGATAGCCGATCGTCAGCGCCAGGCCTTCGCTATCGATTACAACGGCGCTGCCCGAGCGCTCCGTGCCCAGCGCCGCAGCGGTGCGGGCCGCTTCCGGCACCTCGGCTTCCAGTTTGACAATTGCGGCGACGACCTCTTCCGGATCGATCTGGCCAAAAACCGGCGCGCACAGCACAACGCCGATGAACAACAGGATAAATCGCTTGCATAACATGACGGAACTCCTGGCGGCTGGCCACGCGTATAGTCAGGCACGGGTACAGCTGCAGCGGCTTCCAAGTGTCTTCAATCAGTATAGCCGATTCGCGAATCCTGGCTCTTTTCATCGAGGCTACGGTGGCCCTGCTACCTCTGTGCCAGCGTGCGTCGCGGATCAAGCGTCGGTGTTCGGCGTGCAGCGCTAGCCCGGCATGAACGCGCTGGTCGAGATAACGCCGTGCGGCGACGAGACTATTTGCGGAATAATCGTCCAGCCCCTGTGAGGCGCGCGGCCGTGGACAAGGCGTGGAAAAGTCCGCCTTGCTTGTGCGCGACCGCCGGCTGAAAATTCTTGGTATTTTCGTACAAGATTTCAGTGGTAAGGTACTAAGCAGTAGCACGTAGTCGCGAGTGCGTTAAGCTAGCGTCCATCATGCCCTACGAAATAGAAATCCGGATCGGGTTCTTCGTCGCTATACTCGCCGTCATGATACTTTGGGAATTTCTCGCGCCGAGGCGTGCACTCTCTGTGGGCAGACTCATTCGCTGGCCGAGCAACATCGCCGTCATCGGCGTCGGCACAGTGCTGTTGCGTGTACTGCCGTTCTCGGCCGTTGGTGTTGCTGTGATTGCGGGGTGGAACGACTGGGGCTTGTTACGTTTTATTGATCTGCCTTACTGGTTGGCCGTTGCGCTGGCGGTGATCTTGCTCGACCTCCTCATTTATGGGCAGCACGTGGTCATGCACGCGGTGCCCATCTTGTGGCGGCTGCACCGCATGCACCATGCCGATCTGGATTTCGATGTTACCACGGGCGTACGGTTTCACCCGATCGAGATCCTTTTATCGATGATCATCAAACTCATCGCGATCGCGGCGCTCGGAGCACCGGCACTTGGCGTGTTGATCTTCGAGATACTGCTAAACGGCACCTCACTTTTCAACCACAGCAATGTGCGAATACCGCTTTGTGCCGACCGCTACTTGCGCTGGATCATCGTCACGCCGGACATGCATCGCGTTCACCATTCCATCATCCGGAAGGAGACGGACAGCAACTTCGGTTTCAACGTCCCGTGGTGGGATCGCTTGTTCGGCACATACTGCGATCAGCCACAAGCTGGCCATGACAACATGACTATCGGCATCCCGCATTTTCGCAACCCCAGGGAACTGTGGCTCGATCGCCTGCTGATTCAGCCGTTTCGCGTCAGCAAGGCGTGACGCAGCGGTACAATGCCGCACTGTCGACAGCCATACGACATGACACGGTGCACGAAATACGCTTTCGTCGTGCTTGCAGTCATCTGTTGCGCGTTACCCGTCGCCTTCGCCGATGGCAAACCGGATCTGATGCTCGCCCGGGCTTACGACGAACGCATCGATGTCAGTCAATACTGGGTCAGTGAAAAGCTCGATGGCGTGCGTGCGCGCTGGAGCGGTCAGAAGATGGTTTCGCGCGGCGGCGTGACGTTCGCGGCTCCGGTGTGGTTTACCGAAGGCTTTCCAACCATCTTCCTCGACGGCGAGTTGTGGATTGCACGCGCACGCTACGAGGAGACCGTGTCCATTGTCAGAAAACAAAAGCCTCATGCCGGCTGGCGGCAAGTAAAATTCATGGTGTTCGACTTGCCAGAGCACGGTGGCAGCTTCGACGAACGTGTCTCGGCGATGCGGGAGATCGGCGCACGCAACACATCGCCCTATCTTCGGATCGTCGAGCAATTTCGCGTTACAGCTCACGAGCACCTGATGCAGCGTTTGCGCGATGTCGTTGCTAACGGCGGCGAAGGTTTAATGCTGCATCGACGCGAGGCGCGCTATTTGGTCGGGCGCAGCAACGACCTGCTGAAGCTCAAACTCTTCGACGACGCCGAGGCCGTGGTTCTCGGCTACCGCCCCGGCAAGGGCAGGTACAAAGGCATGACGGGGTCGCTGCGCGTGCGCGACGAACGCGGAAACATATTTCATATCGGCAGCGGCTTGAGCGATGCTCAACGCCACAATCCGCCCGCAGTGGGAACGCGGATCACGTTTCGCTATCAGGGACTGACCAGAAACGGGATCCCACGGTTTCCTGTGTTTTTGCGCGTACGCGGGCACCTGTTGGAGTAGCTGGCAGCGGGTTATCGCTGCGCCAGAGGGCGCGCTTACCCAGGGAAGATGTGCACAATGAAATATATTCAATACGTTGCAACGTGCTGTACAAGCCTGTTGCTTGGCCTCGTGTCGGGATTGCCTGGCGCCGCGATAGGCGCACCTCCGGACCCGGCCGATGCATCAGCGGTCGTTCCCGCCACGGTATATCGCAGTGTGTTCGAAAACGCGGATTTACGTCCAGACCAAAAGCTGCCCTGGAAGAAACTCTTCAGAGAAGACAGCAGTTTTGTACCTGAGGACAGACTGGGAGGCGATACGGAAACCGAGAGTGCGCCTATCACAAAGGACGCGCAGCCAGGTTCCATGCAGGCAATCGAGGCAAGCGACGCCGAAGCCGTCATTAAGTCCATCGACAAGGAGGCCGGCAAGGTCAAACTCAAACATGGTCCCATCGCCAAGTTTGATATGCCGGGGATGACGATGATTTTCCGTGTAGCAGACCCGATGCTACTGGACAAGGTGAAGGAAGGTGAGCAGGTCCGCATTACCGTCGAACAACAGGGCAACGCATTCGTCGTTACCGACTTTCGATCCCCGCGAGCCGATGAAAGCGATGCACGCGGTGTGGTCAAAGCCATAGACAGGAAAGCGGGCAAGATCAAGCTCAAGCATGGCCCGATCGACAAATTCGAAATGCCTGGTATGACCATGATGTTTCGTGTGCAGGACCCTTCGCTACTCGATCAGGTGCAAGAAGGTGACGACGTGGGCTTTACCGTCGAGCAGCAAGGCAACGCCTACGTCGTGACGGGGTTTCAGCGATGAGCGTCACTATCACGAAGGGTGTTCACGCTCGTGTACTGACCGCGCTCATTCTGATCCCGGTGATATCCACGGCAGGTTGCGCGACATTCTCCGCCGACGGTGGTTTCGGTTCCGTGGAAACCGAAGTCCAATCACGCCTGGAGACGCAAGCCTATTGGCTGCGAAGCGACGAAGACCGTGAGGCCGCGCGCGAAAAAGTCTCCGGGTTGCTCGGCAAAACGCTGTCCGCGGAAGACGCGGTACAGGTTGCGCTGCTCAACAACCCAGAACTGCAAGCGGCTTACGGCATGCTCGGCGTAGCGGAGGCCGAGCGCGTGCAGGCAGGCAGGTTGCCGAATCCGGAGTTCAGCTACTCGAACACTTCCAGCAACGAGGGGCAGGAAATTGAAAGAAGCCTTGGGTTCGCAGTCGGTGCAATTTTGACCATGCCTTTACGGGTGGCCATGGAAACCCGGCGTTTCAACGCTGCCAAGCTCGCCGCCGCTGCTGATGCCGTGGATACCGCCTTATCGACGAGGCGCACTTACTTCGAGGCCGTTGCTGCGCGCCAGCTCACTGAGTACATGCGCCAGGTCGTAGACGCGGCCAAAGCCAGCACAGAGCTGACGCAGCGCATGGCTCGCGTCGGCATGTCCAGCAAGATGGAGCTCGCTCGCGAGGAGCTGTTCCTGGTCGAGGCGAACATGGGCTTGGCCCGCGCCGTCCAGCACGAGACGGCCACACGCGAAGCGTTGATCCGCGCGCTGGGGCTGTGGGGCGAGCAACTCAATTTCACGCTGCCCGAACAGCTACCGGATCTACCAGCGAACGCACGCGATCTCACCGATATCGAGAAG
>JBPCXK010000339.1:0-6144 GCA_051008635.1 Gammaproteobacteria bacterium | reverse complement strand
CATCAGCGGCGTATTGTCGGTGGCTTGCATCACCATACCGGCTTTCGTTGTGGCGCTGTACTCGCTGTTGATCTTTGCAGTTACGCTGCGATGGTTTCCAGCGGTCGGCGCCGGTGACAAAGGCGATTTTTGGGATCAGGTCTCGCACCTCGTGTTGCCCGCGTTCGCCATCGGTTTGTCCTGGATCGGTTATCTGGCACGGCTGGTCCGCGCGTCCATGCTGGAGGTGATGAGTGAGAACCACATCCGTACCGCCCGCGCCTACGGGTTGCCGGAGCGCACCGTAGTCTACCGTTACGCCCTGAAGCTGGCGGTGTTACCGACCGTCACGGTCATCGGTGTCGGTATGGGGTTTCTGTTGTCGGCCGCGTTGTTTACGGAGATTGTTTTTGCGCGGCCCGGCATCGGCAAACTCATTTACGATTCCATTACTACCCGCAACTATCCGGTGGTGATGGGCTCAGTGCTTATCAGCACCATTTTGTTTGTGGTCAGCACCACGGTGTCTGATCTGATCAACGCGTGGCTCGATCCGCGCATCCGGACGTCGCTGTGATCGGAGTCCTCCGGCGCATCACAAGCGAGCCGTTGGGGGTTATGGGCCTGTTCCTGGTTGCGCTGATGGTGATCAGCGCGGTACTCGCCAACTTCGTCGCCCCGTACAATCCGATAGAGCTGAATGTCATCGACCGTCTGCAGGGGCCGTCGGCCAGTCATCTGCTTGGAACGGATCAGCTCGGTCGGGATTTGTTTTCGCGGGTACTGTACGGCGGCCAGGTGGCGCTCAAGGTCGCTCTGATTACTATCGGTGCTGCGCTGTGCATCGGCGTATTCCTCGGGATGGTGGCGGGATTCGGTCCGCGCTGGCTGGACAACATCATCATGCTTTTTTTCGACACTATCCGTTCTTTTCCAACGGTAATGTTCGCGCTGGCCACGGTGGCGCTGGTAGGCCCGTCACTGACTACGGTGATCGCGGTGATTGTCGTGACGACTATTCCAAACTATGGCCGCGTAGCGCGCACCCAGACGTTGTCCATCAAATCCAACGAGTTCATCAAGGCCGAGCACGCCGTGGGCGCATCCATGTTTCGCATCCTCGGCGTGCATGTCCTGCCGAATATGATGGGTCCGCTGATGATTCTCGCCTCCATGGATATTCCCACGGTAATCGCGCTGGAGGCTGGGCTGAGTTTTCTCGGCATGGGAGTCAAACCGCCGACGCCCTCCTGGGGGAGCATACTCAACGACGGCTACACCCTGATTCGCAATACTCCCTGGCCCATCATCGCGGGTAGCATCCCGTTGCTGTTGGTTACGCTCGGCTTTACCTTTCTCGGCGAATCGCTGCGCGACCTGATCGATCCCAGGTTGAGGAAGAGCGTGTGAGCGAACACGTTCTCACAATTGCCGGTTTGTCAGTGCACTACCAAACCGACCGCGGCGAGCTGCAGGCCCTGCGTCATGTCAACCTGGATGTTCCCACTGGATCCATCGTCGGCGTGGTGGGCGAAAGCGGCTGCGGAAAATCGACGCTGATTTCATCCATCATTCGTCTGTTGGCCAGCAATGCGGTCGTCATCGACGGCTCGATTGAATTCGAGGGCCGTGATCTTTTGAAAGCCTCCGAAGACGAGATGCGCGCCATTCGCGGTGATCGTATCTCCGTCGTGTTTCAGGATCCGATGTCGACGCTCAACCCGGTGTTGACCATCGGGCGACAAATGACGGACATTCAGTACCGGCACAAGAGATCCAGGGCCGACAAAGTCGAACGTTCCATCGGCATGCTCGCGAGCGTCGGAATTTCCGACCCGGCCAGCCGGCTCAAACAGTTTCCCCACGAATTTTCAGGCGGCATGCAGCAGCGTATTTCCATCGCCATGGCGCTGCAGGCGGAGCCCTCGCTGCTGATTGCGGATGAACCGACCACTGCACTGGACGCAACGCTGGAGGTGCAGATCATTCATCTGCTCAAGAACCTCCAATCGGAGCTCGGCTGCTCGATTCTTTTCATATCCCATCATCTCGGCGTCGTCGCAGAGCTGTGTGATTATGTGGTTGTGATGTACGCCGGTGAAGTGGTGGAACAAGGCGCCACGCGCGATGTGTTTCATCATCCGGCCCACCCCTATACCGAAAAACTCCTGCAGTGCGACCCCGCCGCCATTGTGACCAAAAGCCGCTCGCTGCCAACCATAGCCGGCGACATTCCCGATCTGGTCACGTTGCCACCGGGTTGTATTTTCAAGAACCGCTGCGAACATGTCGTGGCGCAATGTGAAAGCGTCGTGCCGAAATGGACTGAATCAAGCGACCAGCACTTCGTAAGCTGTCACCGGCCCCGATCGTGAACAAAATTCTGCAAGTAGAAAACGTTCGCGTACGCTTTCGCGTAAAGTCGACTCTGCAGGCGTTGGCTCAGCGAGTGTCCGACCCGTATATCGATGCGGTGCGCGACGTTTCCTTCTCGCTGAACGAAGGCGAGACGTTTGCCCTCGTCGGCGAGAGCGGATCGGGTAAATCAACGCTGGCGCTGGCGGTGGCCGGCCTGGTCCCGGCGGCGGAAGGTGCAATCCGCTTTGACGGCGAGGAAATCACAACGATGAAAACCGCCGCGCTGCAAGCCTGCCGCCGGAAGATCGGGTTCATGTGGCAAAACCCGGCAGGTTCGCTGAGTCCAAGACTCAGTGTCGGCTCGCTGATAACGGAGCCGTACAAAATCCATCGCTTGTCTGACCGGAACCTCGAAGCCGAGTGTAAGCGGCTGCTGAAAATGGTCGGCCTCTCCGAAGATTTCGCCGGACGCTTTCCACACGAGCTCAGCGGCGGTCAGGCGCGCCGGGTGGGCGTGGCGCGGGCGCTGGCTTTGGATCCGAAACTCATTATCGCCGATGAACCCACCGCCGGGCTCGATGTCTCCGTTCAGGGTGAGATTCTGAATTTGCTGAACCGTCTTCAGGATGATCTCGGCGTCGGCATGTTTGTCATCACCCACAATCTGAACATCGTCCGCCACATCTCCGATCGTACCGCGATCATGTATCTCGGCCGCTTTGTGGAGCTGGGGCCGACGGATGATATTTTTGCCGAGCCCCGCCATCCTTACACATTGGCATTGTTATCCGCCAACCCGGTGCCCGATCCGGACGCGACCATCGAACGCATCGAGCTCCAGGGTGAGGTGCCCAGTCTGATGAATCGTCCGCCAGGCTGCGAGTTCCATACCCGCTGCCCGTTCGCGGCAGAGTCGTGCAACAGCGTCTTTCCACCGGTGCACGCCCCCAGCAACAATCACACTTTGACCTGCCACTACCCTCGTTGAGCTCATGTATTCCTTCCCGCACGATGAGGGTGTCGCAAATGCCCGTGCGCCCGCTGATTTTGTGGGAGCGGCTTCAGCCGCCTGAGCGTTACAAGACCTGCGTAGCGAGTAGTTTCGCCCGCCGGCTCTCGCGGTAGTAGACGATGAGCCCGCCGCCAACGATCAACGCGCTGCCGACTAACGTAATCGTATCGGGCCAGTCGCCAAAGAGCTGGTAACCCCAGAACACAGCGAATGGCAGCGCCGCGTACTCGAAGGGCGCGACTGCCGTTGCTTCCGCTACCCGGTACGCCTGCGACAGGAGATAACCGCCGAAGGCGACGAGCACTCCGCAGAGCGCAATCAGCATCAGGTCCGATTGCGCGGGCCATGTCCATGCCCGCACCAGGAACTCGAATGTCGGGTTGGAGCCGTTGTCGAAACGACCATCGCCGACCGCAATCCCGACGGCCGCGCTGAACAACAGATACACGACCTGAATGTAAAAGCTGAGCGTGGCGGCCTTGGCCGTAACGCCGAGTCGCCGGGTGAGCATCTGCATGCACGCGTACGAAAACGCGGCAATGAGCGGAAACACGCCGACGATGGACACCATGCCGAACCCGGGCCGCAACATCACGACGATGCCGATCAGGCCGGTGAGCACCGCAAGCCAGCGGGTGGGCCCGACGCGCTCCCCGAGCACCGGTATCGATAACAACGTGATAAACAGCGGTGCGGCAAAGAAAAGCGCCACGACTTCCGCGAATGGTAACGTCGCCAGCCCGAGAAAGAAAAACATGTTTGCGATCGCCAGCAAAAAGCCACGCAAAAAATGTAACCCTGGCTGCCGCGTGTGGAGAATGCGGATACCGCCTTCCAGCCAAATGAGGATTGCCGTGACCATAAGCGAGAACACCGCTCGGAACAACATGATCTCGTGCAGTGCGTAGCTCGGGCTTAGCCACTTGACGATGCTGTCGCCGGCGGTGAGTATCGCCACCGCGCCGACCAGACACAAGATACCTGCGGTTTGTCTGTTGGGGTGGAGAGCCGCGGCTGACAAAACATACCCCCGATTATGCGGACTGTGGATGTTGACACACATCCCGGGTCAACCGAAACAGTTGTCGACCGCGTGGTCTCGTTCTCCGACTATAATGGGTATGCAATAGCGGCACCGGTGCTCGGCCAAGCGAGAATTGAACACAATCAACGCAAAACGGAGAAACTGATGAAATCGAAGTTTATGGTTGTTATCGTGGGTTTGACGTTTGTGCTTGCCGCCCCTGTCTTGCCTGCACAAGAGCAAGCGCATTCGATGAGCTTTTTCGTCACCAGCGCAGGTCTCGGCAAAGGCGGCGATCTCGGCGGTTTGGAGGGAGCCGACGCGCACTGCCAGAAGCTTGCCCAGGCCGCCGGCGCGGGCAAGCGGACGTGGCGCGCGTATCTCAGCACTGAGGAAAAGGACAAGCGGGGTGTTTTTGCGCGCCATCGGATCGGCAGCGGGCCCTGGTACAACGCCCGCAACGAGCTTATCGCGCACGATCTCGACGATCTGCACGTCAGCCCGAACATCTTCAAGCGGACTGCCTTGGACGAAATGGGCAGGCCCGTGAAGGGGCGTTATGACAAGCCCAATGAGCACGACATTCTGACGGGTACCCAGGAAGATGGGACTGCCTTCTTCCCGGACGATAAGGATCATACCTGCAGCAACTGGACGAGCAGCGGCGAAGGCAGTGCGCAAGTGGGTCATCATGATCGGCATGGCGGCGGCAACACATCGTGGAACGCGGCACACCCATCGCGTGGGTGCAGCCAGGAGGATTTGACGAAGACCGGCGGTGCGGGGTTTTTTTACTGTTTCGCTGCCGACTGATCCTGAATCCGTTGTCCGGTTAAGAGAACAAACGAAAACGCAGAGGCGCGAAGGCGCAGAGACGCAAGAGTTCAAAGTTGATCAGGAAGCGACCTTTGCGTTTTTGCGACTCTGCGTTGAATTCTTCTTTTGTCGCATTGTTACCAAAGACGCAGGTCACTGTCAGTCGCTTAACACAACGATGTCGTCTTCGAGAACATGCACCGGCACATCTGTGCCCGCGTCCAACGCGAGGTCCGCGCCGGTGCGAATCAGAATTTGCTGCTTCGGGGCGTCGGGGATGCGGCAGCGCATGCGAACGTGCGTGCCTTGAAACATGCGCTCCGTGATGTGAACCCTGCCAATATCGATTGCATTGCCGTTGGCCGCGCCGATGCGAATACACTCGGGCCGAATCGAGACGTGGATGTCTATGTTCGTGGGCATGTCGGCGCTCACGGGCAGCGCGCCCAGGCAGGTGCGAATCTGATTTCCATTCTCGACACGTCCGTCCAGAACGTTGCTTTCGCCCATGAATGTCGCGGTGAACCGCGTCGCCGGCTTGCGATAAACGCGTTCCGGCGGGCCCATGTCCTCGATGCGGCCGTGATTGATCACGACGATGGTGTCGGCGATGCTCATCGCCTCGTCCTGATCGTGCGTGACGTGCACAAAGGTCGTGCCGAGTTGCTTTTGCAGACCGACCAGCTCTTCTTGCATCTGCCGGCGCAGATTCAAATCCAGTGCGCCCAGTGGTTCGTCGAGTAACAACACCGACGGTTCCACGGCAATCGCGCGCGCAAGCGCGACCCGCTGCCGTTGTCCGCCGGACAGTTCATGCACTCCGCGCCGGCCATATCCTTCCAGCCCCACCAGCCGCAGCGCCTCGTCGACCTTTTTCGTCTTGTCGGATTTCGCGACGCCGCGCATCGCGAGCCCGAATCCGACATTCGACCCGACGCTCATGTGCGGAAACAGG
>JBPCXK010000338.1:0-9689 GCA_051008635.1 Gammaproteobacteria bacterium | reverse complement strand
CCAGGATAGCCTCGAAGGATAAGCAATCGTTGTGACCATGACCGCCGCGCCCACCCAGTCCGACTGGTCCGCAATCGATGAATACGTGATCGACATCGTTGCTGGCAATGTAAAAGCCACCCTCTGTGAAGGCTTGCGACTCTGGGCGTACGTCGCGAGCTCTTGCACGTGCTTTCGCGTTTCGAGCCGCTTCCAGCCCAACGCCCCAAACGAGCTCGGCGGCGGAGCCCGAGAATCCGGCCAGCAGATCCTCATCTTCAAACACATGGCCGATCATCGCACTCAAGTAGCGGTGGTCGTTGATGGATTGTCCCCCAAACGGTAACGTCCGCGCGTCGTCGGCGTCGCCCCAGAACGGCGCCTGGCCGTCAGGTTGCGTGTAAGCCGCTGTGAAGCGTCCCATGCCGGTCAGACGTTCCCGGTAGAACTCCGGCACGTCCAAACCCATGGCCGTTCTGTACATCGCCGGTAGCAGAAACAATTCGGCAACCAGCCGGTGATACGCCGTGGAGGCCTCGAAATCCACGCCGTCCGCATGGACCTGTCGCGGTAATTCCTCACAAAGAATCGACCACCCCGTCCGGGCCCACAATTCAGGCTTGTGTCCCTTGCCCAACAACAGTCCGGCGAACACCAATCCCGCCGCATCGGCCGTGTAGTGGTTGCCGTTGATGTCCGTGCGTTCGATGTGTCGCAGTGTGAAATCTCCATGCAGATAGAAGCAGATCAAAAAATCTGTCCTGAATTCCACGTCCGCCCAGCTATCATTGGCGTTGAACACGCGAAACAGCCACGACCACACGATCAGCCGCATTGCCGCTTCCATGGCGCAAGCCCAGTTGACGCTATGGGCATAGGGGTTTGCTGCAATCCATGATTCCAGCACTTTGCGGACGCCCACAGCGTACTTCTCCTCGCCCGTCAGGAGGTATGCCTGACCGGCGGGGATCAGCCATTGCATACGTGACAGTTCCCACGGAAACTTTACGTCGGAAGGCTGATCGGGGTTCGCGTAGTCGATGTTTCTGAAGTACTGATTGCGCCACGAAGCGCCGGTTTTGTAGTCCCGGCTCCAGTCTATGTTTTCGCCCAGCAAGACTTTACCTGAGCCCAGGAGGTTCACTTCGTGGCGCAGCGCTGCGTCAGCGGCCCCGAGGATTCTGTCCTTGTCTCCCGGACACAGGGCTTCGTAAGCGTTCGTTTGCAACGGTGCTGTGGGAAACGGGTGCGGGGATTGGGCCATTCGCTCCCAGAGCTCACCAAGATTCGCGGCTTTGCATTCGGCCGCCAGTTTTTTTTCGTTCAACCACCGTAAACGCCGTGGCGCCAGAAATCGCTCCAGCTCTGCGCAAGCCTCATCCCGAACTCTGCGGAGGATTACTGCAGGTGGTTTTTTGATCCCGCGCCTCAGCTTCCCGCGTAAATCAGTGGGCATGTGTTATTGGCCGGGATTCGAAGTGTGCATTTGTCATCAGTGAGTAAAAGGCGGCCCGCCGGTCAGCTAAAAAGGCAAGCTGGTCCGGATACCCCAGCGACTTCTACAGCATGTCTATAATTCAGGCCGAATTGTATTGCAAAGACGCAGAAAATGAAGACAAGACTCAGCCCGACAGCTAAACGGACCGGACTTGCTTTCGCAGTCTCGTCGTTCCTGCTTTTTGCTGCGTTTGCTGCTTACTATGTGCGCGGTGGTGACAATATCCTGTCCCGCTCATCCTGGTTGTGGCCGGTAACGTCTTGCGCGTTGGCCTATTTATCGGCTCTCGCTATCTGGGGGCTATCCTCCGAGGTGGTTCAGGACTGGTCGAAGGGTGTACGGAGAGTCGCCAGTGTGACGGTTCACGTCCTCGCTGTTCTTGTGTTGCTGGAGTCGAGCGCCTGGGTTCTGTTGAGCCATGCCAGTCGGCACGACACGGTTAGTTACAAGCCGTACAAGACTTTCTTCGATACTCCCCTCAAGGAGAAAGAAAGCGAGTACACCTGGAATTTGCTGGGGAAGGCGCTCTACATCAATCACCACTATCTGAACTATGCACTCAACCCTTATATAAGCTACCATGGCGCGAAACAGTTCAACGAGCGGTACCTGATACGGCGTTCTGAGGCAGTCAGACCAAAAGATCAGGTCGAGTTTCGTGCGCTGGTGTTGGGCGGTAGTACAACATTCGACACGCAGATTGACGAAGAGTCACGTACGTGGGTCTACAGACTCGAAGAGCTGGCGCGTACAAAATACGGCGATGACATAGACGTCATCAACGCTGGGGTTGGTGGCTACACGGCTGCGGAAAATTTCATCCATTATTTTACGTTGTTGCATGATCTGGAGCCCGATCTGCTTGTCTTGTATGTCGGTATAAACGATGTGTGGCCCCGGCTCGTTCCGACGTTGAAACCGGACTATCGCCACTATCGCAGCCCTTTCGTGGGTGTGGTATTCACACCCCTTGTTCCAAAACTCAAACCTCTTGGGATTTACCGCTACTACTACTATCGACGCCGCATCGTACCGCAGCTCGCGGGCGGCGTTAATTCCTTAGCGGCGGGCGGAGCGCCGGAGATCAAGGACACGAGCAAAATGCTGGAGCTCTTGCGAGAGAATCCCGCCACGTACTTCGAAAGATACCTCGTGCATTTTATTGCGGCCGTGAAAGCTACGGGAAAAGAAGTCTTGATTCTTCCGCAGTACTACAGACCACATCTGAACGATTTTACGAAGGGGTTTGGCGCTGGCGTCGAGGAACACAACGACCTTGCGAGAGAGGTGGCCCAAACATTCGAGCTTCGTTTTGCCGAGAGCATCCTGCGCGAGACCACCTTTGCTCCTGGCGACGTGAACGATGACTGTCACTTCAACGCCGTGGGCGCAAACAAGATGGCTTCGGCTGTTTTTGTTCATTTACAGGATTACATCGAACGGCGTGGGATACAATCGCGCAACCAGATCTCAGGCGAGGTTAAAGATGACCTTGACACGCGCGGGTGACTCGATGAGGCGTGTCACGCGACAGCCTGAAAATGGCTGTCCGAATCTATCCAATAGTCGTACCAGGCGGTGAGGTTGAACAGCGTCCAGATGTAGAGACTATTGTCGCGGCGCTCGCTGCGATGATCCGCAATCAGCCGCCGGATGTAGTCGTGTTCAAAATATCCGCGCCGCATCAAACTGGATTTGAATAGCTGCGCCTCGACGTATTTTCCGAATTCGCCCCGCAGCCATTGCGTCATCGGTGC
Organism: Gammaproteobacteria bacterium; assembly: GCA_051008635.1. Classification (GTDB taxonomy): domain Bacteria; phylum Pseudomonadota; class Gammaproteobacteria; order JBPCXK01; family JBPCXK01; genus JBPCXK01. The sequence continues at coordinate 6,455 of JBPCXK010000338.1, read as the reverse complement.
GCCGAAGCCCATCTTCTTGCGATAGATGATGTCGTGCGGTATCAGGCCTTCGACTGCTTTTTTCAGCAGATATTTGGCTTCGCCATTGCGGGTTTTCCACGGCTCGGGGATATCCATCGTGAACTCTACCAGCTCATGATCCAGAAACGGCACCCGCGCCTCGAGACTCGTTGACATCGAGATTTTGTCAACACGCATCAGGAGCAGCTCAGGGAGGCGAAGTTTGAACTCGTTGTAGATCATGCGAGTCAAGGCGTCGCGCCCGGGGTGCGCGTCGTCAAAAGGCGCCAGAAAGGATTCGATTACGCGATAACTATCTTGCTCGAGATAGGATGCGGGCATTAGGCCGCACTGCACGGCATCTGCGTAGTCTCCTGTGGTGTTGGCCAGTTCCGCGGTCACTAGCTGGCGCTTCATGATGTCCCAGAAGACGGTTGCGCCTGACCAAAAGTGCTCGCGATCTCTCGCCGCGCGATCCACGATGTCAGCATAGATCTCGTACCTCGGCCTCAAACTTGCAATCGCTCTGGCCATTCCCGCGGCTGAGCGTTGTGCAAATTTGGGTAAGAGTGAGCGAAACGGTTTCCAGTACCTGTGGTAGAGCTGCAGGTAAGCCATGTAGCTCGCATAACCGCTGAATTGCTCGTCTGAGCCTTCGCCGACCTGCACGACGGTAACGCCCGAGTCATGAGTGAGTTTGGAGACGAAGTACAAAGGAATGCACACCCAGTCGGCGATCGGCTCGTCCTGTGAGTGCACGAGGTCTTCCAGATAGCCGAACATATCCTGTTCGTCGATGGTTACCACGTGATGGTTGGTGTCGAACTCCTGCGCGACGCGCTGTGCGTAGTCGAGCTCATTGAGATGCGTGTGGTCTTTGAAGCCCACGCTGAATGTGTTCAGTGGGTGATCCGTGTAACGTGACATCAACGCGACATTTGTGGAGGAATCGATGCCGCCGGAGAGGAATACGCCGAAGGGCACGTCGGTCATCATGCGCTTTTCGACCGCGCTGGTGAGCCGGTCGCGAATACCGTCTATATAAAACTGCTCGACCTGGCCGCGGCTCCTTCCTTTCAGTTCCTTCGGATCGATTGCCTGACCGGGCACCGCGTCCCAATAACGATCAGCAGTCAGCTTTCCGCGCGCGTCTATCTGAAGTGCGTAGCCGGCCGGAAGTTTGTAGATCCCCTTGAACATCGTCATCGGCGCGGGCGTCGTCAAAAAAGAGAGATAGTGATACATCGCCAGCGGATCGATATCTCTGGTGACCGCAGGGTGACACAGCAGGGATTTGATTTCCGAAGCGAACAGCAACACGCCGCCGGTGTCTGTGAAGTAAACGGGCTTGACGCCGACGCGGTCGCGCGCGATGGACATGACTTTTTTCTTCTCGTCCCAAATCGCGAATGCGAAGTCGCCATCCAGACGTTGTAGCAAGCCCTGCAGGCCCCACTGTTCATATCCGTGAACGATAACTTCTGTATCGCAGTGATCCGTCGCGAACGTATGGCCGCGTTGCTTCAGCTCGGCCCGCAAGCCGATGTGGTTCCAGATCTCGCCGTTGTACGTCAGCCAGACTGTGCCATCCTCGTTTCGCATGGGCTGCGAGGCGGCCTCGCTCAGATCGATGATGGACAAACGGCGATGCGCTAACCCAACACGACGATTGCCAGACACCCAGTTCCGCCCGCCGTCGGGACCGCGATGGAAAATCGCATCGCGCATCCTCGTCAGCGCCTCGTCAGAGACGCCGTTGCGCCCGTTGTAATGAAAAATTCCTGCTATACCGCACATTGTTCAGTTGACGGGCATGAGGTTCCGGTATTTGAGTTCTCGATGTATGTTGCGGGCGAGCAAGCTGTTTCCTTCACAATACATATGCAGCGAATCGAAGAACAGTTTCTCTTTCTCCGATCCAAGTGAATCAATAAAACCGGAGTTGTCAACAAGTGTTGCGCCGGTAAACCCCGTAACTTCCCTTATAGTACTGTTGAAGGCCTTTACTACGTCGAGAAACAAAGCGTGATCGCTTTGCGCCCAAACCGGATAATGGACGATTCCGAGTGCCTTTTCGTTCATCGAATCAGACAAGACCGTCGGCAAAGTCATCAAGACTGGCTTCGCCCCTGTTTCCCGGATGAACGCAACCATCCCCTCGAGCCGCGAGCGATATTGCGCTGTCATATGCGGATGAATTGACCTGCCTTTACCGCTATCGACAGCCTGCATGCGAGCTCTCATCCGGGGCGCTTCCAGAAATATGATCCGCCTGATGAACCGCGCCAGATAGAGTTTGTCCAGCAGGCCCGCGGTTGCTCCGGCCCAATTTCCCACTGCACGCGTGGCATCGGTCCTTGTCAGCGAGCGGTGCAAGGCAGGCAAATTTGCCCGGAAGGGATCTGTGTTGTAGATGTCATTCCAGCCGACAAATACGGTGATCAGATCCGGCTGTAACTCGGCGACCCGATGTTCCAGCAATCGCAGCGCGGACACGGAATTGTATCCTTCGACACCGCCATTAATGACCTCGACACGTTTTGTTGCACTGCGTTCGGCCAGCAGCTGTTGAAGTTGAGCTGGATAAGGACACTGTGCGCCCGCCAGTCCGAACGTGGTCGAGTCTCCGATAGAGACGATGCGAAAAGTATTGGGTGGTTTGCGTCGTTCTATCTCGGCGCCCCTGAAGCCAAGGCTGTTTATCTCGATACCTTTCGCACTATAGCCGGGCATCAGCGAGTAACCGAGCACCGGGTCCTCTTGCTGATATAGATTCCGTTCTGCTAATGGGGGCAGCGCCTTGCCGCGTTCGGCTTCAGCCTCAACCTCGGCGTGGATGCGCAAAACGACCTCTGCGCTAATTAAAAGGACTAGCGTGGGCAGGAGACTGAAGATGATTGTTTTTGCCGTTCCGAACCTGCGTTTTTCGGTAGCCGTTTCCATTGCATCTTTTCAGGCCTGGCGGGCGTCTACGCTATTGACCAGTCAGGCTTTCAGTCAGCGCGCCGGCAATCGATTCTGCTTGACCGAGATGGCCGCAGGGGCTGTAGTGGCCATCGTATTCGAACGTCACAGTGCCGCCACATTCGCGGTAAGCCTCGAGCGCCAGGTCACCGTCGCTGGGGTCGGCAATCGCGACGTGATCGGGCAATAGCTTTTTGATGACCGCTATGTATTCCTTGCTCATGGTCAAGGGCAGTGCGAGCTGGAATTTCTTGCCGCGGCGGCCAACCTCACGAGCCATCAACTCGATCAGTCTGGCGGCAAGCATCATCGGGTAGGCGTCTTCTTCCCAACGCACATCCACGCTCGGCTCCAGCGCGCCGTCTGAGCGTCCTCGATATTCAATTTTCAGGTAGGGGTAGCGGCTCTGGATGTCTTTGTGCTGCGGAGAAGCTGGCCCCAGATATTGTTCGGCTGTTATTTTTATCAACGTCAGCAAGTATGAACCCTCGAACTGGGTGAGCCGCGAACCGAGCAGTTGCCGCAACCCGGTCGTTTCGGTCTCGATAACAGGAACTTCTCCATATGCAGCGCCGGGACCGACAAATTTATAGGCCCTGTCCCAGATTCCAGTCTGGAATTCTGCGCTTAAAAAGCCCACATTCCCTTCAGGGTCCAAATAGGATGCTCTCTTTCCAAAGACGCGTCCGGGGAAGTGCAGCGTCGTGTTTTCCAGCGGATCGTTCAGCGACAGCAGGTACACTACATGCGTTATGCCGTCGATCGAATCCAGGACCTCTTTCATTCGAAAGTACGCCTGATCAGTGGCGTAACCGCGGATTCCGGCATTTGTTACGCTGACGTTGTGTCCGTTTTCGGCTAAGCGCTCGCGGACCTGCGCCACGAATGTCTCGGCATACGGTACTTCGTAGGCAGCGGTAACCGAGTCTCCGATGAACAGAATGCCTGCATCGCCGGGCAACGACGCATTGGCGATGTCTGCATCTGCTATTCGAATGCCCATTTCTCCGGTCCGCACGCCGGCCTTAAATTCTCCGCGCGTGCTTTCATACGTGAATTCCGCGTGCGGCTTTACTCGCCAACCGAGCGTTTCGTCTGGCAGCCAGCGTAAGTCTGGTTGGTTTGTAGTAGCCCCCAGATGCTGTTGGGCGAAAACGACCTGCCCGGGTTTGATGACAAACCTTAACAGTAGCTCCGATGCGACAAGCGCCAACGCGAGAGCGGCCACGAGAAGTGCGGTATTGCGAAAGTGTTCAGATCTGGCCTGCACACGTAAGTCCCTGCGGCGTCGAAAACATCACTGTTCAAGAGCCAACGGCACAGCCGAGCGCCTTTTCCACCTGAAAGCTCGTTCGCGTGACCCCGAGCTGAGTTTCCAGCGAGATTGGCCACTTCGCCGCGTCAATAAGACAGTGCGCCAGGGCTTCCATTTCTTCCAACTGTCCCTTGTGTTGAATGCGCGAGGACCAGCCTTGCTGCCTGCTGCCCTCGACGGTCAATTCGCGGTAGTCGTTGAGTGAGATGACCTTGCCGTCGACGAATATCTCCATCCGTTCCTTGGGATGAGATTTGTCGCCGAGCGCCGTGTATGTCAGTGTGCAAACGGAGCCATCCGCGTGGTTGAGTGTGGCGACAAAGTTGTCGTTGCGCTGCCAGTGTTGTTGGGCTGCCTGTATGGCGTGAGCGCTTACTCTTTCGACGGGCGAGTCTGTCAGACAGGCGAAAACATCGTAGATGTGGCAGGCCTCGCCGATGTTGCGGCCACCACCTTGCGGTCCGTGTACCCAGTGTTCCGGCGGGATGTAGCCGGCGTTCATTCGGTAGTTGGCCATCAGTGGTGAGCTGCGATCTTTCATCAGCTCTTTGGCGCGGCTTATTGCAGGCGAAAAGCGGCGGTTGAAGCCGGTCATGAGCACCGGGCCGTCGGGCTTGCGCGCGTAGAAATCTTCGATCGCGCCGAGCTCGTCTTCTGTCAGCGCGAGCGGTTTTTCAACGAATACGTGTTTGCCGGCTTCGAGCCCCGCCATAATCATGCGGCCGTGCAGATCGTGCCGGGTGGTGATCATGATCAAATCAATATCCGAATCGGACAGCAATTCCTCATAGTCCGTCGTGGCGTACGTGGCTTCGTATTGCGTGGCGACGGCTCGCGCGTTGGCGCCGGTGCGGCTCATGATGCCGTGTATGGAGAAGTGTTTGCGCAGTTTGACGAGATTGGGCAGATGCATCCCTTGCGCAAAACCACCGGCGCCCGCAATACCCACCCGAATGGTTCCGAGCCTTGTCTGCGGCGCGCGCATGGCGACCTTGCGTTGCAAAACCGTACTGCGCTCCGGGTATTCGAGCAGCACCATCAGCGGTTTGTCGCCGTCCGACTTGAGGGCGCCGTATGCCTCGACCGCTCGATCCACCGGATATCGCTTGCCGCTCAGGTTCTGCAGGTTCACCTTGCCTTCGGCAAGCAGCCGCAGATAGGCCTCCATGTTGCGGTTTTCGGTCCAGCGCACGTAGGGGAGGGGGTAGTCGCGCCCGCCCTCCTCGTAAGCCGGGTCGTAGCGGCCGGGGCCGTAAGAAGTGGAGATGAAGAAATCCAGCTCCTTCTTGTAAAAGTCGTGCCGATTCAGCTTGAGCCCGACGTCTCCTACCACAACGACGCGACCTTTCTTGCGGCAGGCCTGCATGGCTTCGCTGACGATCTTGTCGCTTTCGCCGGAAGCCGTGATGATTACCGCGTCGGCGCCGAAACCGTCCGTGTGCCGAATCACCTGTTGAACATAGTCGTCCTTCGTCGGATCCATGCCGACCCCCATGCCCGCTTGCTCGGCCAGCGCGACGCGTTGCGTGTCGATGTCCACACCAATGACGCGGCAGCCGCTTGTGCGCAAGAGTTGAACGGTGATCTGACCCAGTATGCCGAGACCGACAACAACTGTGGTTTCACCGAGCGTCGGTGAGGCACGGCGAACACCCTGCATGGCAATCGCGCCAAGCGTTACCGTGCTCGCCTGATCAGCGCCGAGTCCTTCAGGGATTTTCACCGCGAGGTTTACTGGCACGTCGATGAATTCGGCGTGATTGGCGACACCGGCGCCGGCGCATGCAACCCGATCACCTTCGCTGAAGCCGATCACTTCGGAGCCGGTTTCGATAACGGTTCCGGCGGCGGAGTAGCCTGTAGGGACGCCGGCCGCGAGCATGCCGCTGATTCGTTTCCATGTTCTTTTGATGCCCTGGTCTTCGACCATGGCGAGCGCGCGTTTGACGTTTTCGGGCTGTTTGAGCGCGCGCCTGTACAGCGGCAGTCCGGACATTCGCACGCTGGTCATCTCCGTGCCCACGCTGATGCAGGAGTATTCCACTCGAACGAGAATGTTCTTGTTGTCGACCTGCGGGGCGGGCACATCCCGCACGATCACATCCCCGCCTTGGACGAGTACCTGCTTCAATCTGAAAGTTTCCTGTATTGCTTACCTGGTTTTGGTTCGGGAGAG
>JBPCXK010000337.1:0-3860 GCA_051008635.1 Gammaproteobacteria bacterium | reverse complement strand
ACGCATATTCGGCGTTCCATACCGGTTTCACGCCACGATGAGAAAGCAGATTCACTACCGGTGACCAACCGCCGGATATCAGCAATGCGTCGCAGCTCTCCGACCCCTGTGCAGGCCAGACCGAGCCGTCGGCCACAGCGATCTCTACGCTGCGCACGCCTTTCGCGCCCAAGGCCTTCGTCGGCGCTGTGCTCGTGCGCAGGGTCACGCCTCCGCTGCGGGCTACGTTCGAAAGCGTGTCAGAAACAGCCGAGCGGGCATCAAGCAGCGTCACGTCGGCGCCCGCCTGCGCGAGCTCGACGGCGGTCTGATATGCGGAATCGTTATTGGTTGCCATGACGAGCTTGTCGCCGACCAGCACGCCATAGCGATTCAGATAAACCCGCGCGGCATTGGCTGTCATGACGCCGGGGCGGTCGTTGTGACCGAATGCGATGTGCCTCTCGAGCGCGCCGGTCGCGACGATCGTATGTTTGGTGCGCACGGTCCAGAACCGTTGCCGCGGCAGGTGGCGCGACGGATTAGGGAGATGGTCGGTGACGCGCTCCAGCAAACCGGCAACGCCATGATCGTAAAGCCCGAACGCGGTCGTGCGCGTCATGATCCGCACGCCCGCCGCTTCGAGCGCCGCGGTCATCTCGGCACGCCTTGATTCCGACTTCTCCTGCGGTTGATTCAGATAATCGCCGCCCAGCTGGCAATCCTGGTCGACCAGCAACACGTCCAGCCCGGTTTCTGCCGCGACCTTTGCCGCCGAAAGTCCCGCCGGACCGGAACCGACGACCAGCACGTCGCAGAACGCATGACCGTGCTCGTAGTGATCCGGATCCGGTGCACGCGAGGCCTTGCCCATACCGGCGGATCTGCGGATCAGCTTTTCGTACCGCATCCACATCCCGGTGCCGCTACCCCACTCGAGCGGCGGGATGCCCATGAAAGTCTTGTAATAGAACCCGGCGACAAAGAAGCGATTGAACAGATTCGACGTAGCGCCCAGATCGAAGCGCACGTTAGGCCAGGCGTTCTGGCCCGTTGCGATCAATCCATCGTAGAGTTCCTGCGTCGTCGCCCGCACGTTCGGGTCACGGCGATCACCTGCGCCGACCGTAACGAGCGCGCCGGATTCCTCGACGCCGGCAGACATCACCCCGCGCGGGCGGTGATACTTGAAGCTGCGGCCCAGCACGCGCTCGCCGTTTGCCATCAACGCCGCGGCCAGCGAGTCACCGGGGTAGCCGGTCATCTCGCGGCCGTCCCACGTGAACCGCAGGCTCTTCGTGCGGTCGATACGCCCGCCGCCGGCCAGACGCCGCGCGCTCACCGGTCCTGCTCCAACGCCTGCGCCACGCCGGGATGCGCGGGGCGCACGCTGCGTATTTCGTGCGTCATGGTGTCACGTTCGACCAGCAACCACATGCGACAACCATTGTTGTGATGCCATGTTTCGAGCTGCATACCGCAGACGTTTTCGCGTTCGAACACCGCCTTGATCCAGTCTGCCAGCGGCGCGTTCAGCGCAGGGTATTGGATGGAGCCGTCGCCCCCGTAAGTGAATTCGCTGTGATCGCGTTCGCCGCAGAACGGGCAGTTTATTCTGATCATCTCGCGCCGCTCAACCGTGTAGCTTCGGGTCAGGGCCCGCGCCGCGTTCGTCGATATTGAAGCCACGCTCGAACCGTTGCAGATCGTGATTCGCGATGACCGGATCCGGCCGGTCGTTGGCGATCAGATCGGAGAAATACCAGCCCGAGGCAGGGGTCGCCTTGAAGCCGCCATAGTTCCAGCCCGCATTGAGGTAGAGATTCTCGAGCGGCGTCTTGCACATGAAGAAGGTGCCGTCCATGGACATGTCCATCACGCCGGACCAGTGTCGCACCACACGGATACGCCCGAGGCAGGGAAGTATCGACGTTGCGCACTCGGCGACGTCCTGCACGATCGGGAGATTGCCCCGCTGCGCATAGGACCTGTACCAGTCGAGGTCGCCGCCGAATACCAAGCCGCCCTTGTCGGACTGTGAGATATAGAAGTGCGCGCCGCCCACACCGAACACGACCACGTGATCGAGCAACGGTTTGATCGGTTCCGAGACAAAGGCCTGCAGCTTGTGCGTTTCTATGGGTAAGGTGCCGAGCTCCGCCATCTGCCACAAGCGGGAAGTGTTACCCGCAACCGCAAAGCCGACCTTCTTCGCGTGAATCGTTCCGCGTGTGGTCTCCAGGCTGGCAATCCGGCCGTCATCGCGAGATACACCAGTGACTTCGCAGTTCTGGATGATGTCGACACCGCGTTGATCCGCGCCGCGCGCATAACCCCAGGCGACCGCGTCGTGGCGCGCGTTACCTGCGCGCTTCTGCACGGATGCGCCGATGATCGGGAAACGCGAATTCGGTCCGTAGTTCAGGTGCGGAATCTCTTTCTTCAACGTGTCCAGATCCCACAGCTCACCGTCCGAATCCGTCAGCCGCATCGTGTTGTACCGTCGTGCAGCTGCATCCCGTGCTGCCGGGCTGTGGAGCAGGGTAATGTGATACCGCTGGCTGAACATCACGTTGTAGTTGAGATCAAAGCTGAGGTTCTCCCACAGCTTGAGCGAGTGCTCGTAGAAGTCCCGGTTACCGGGCATCATGTAGTTCGAGCGCACGATCGTCGTATTGCGCCCGCCATTACCCCCGCCGAGCCAGCCCTTGTCCAGCACCGCGACATTGGTAATCCCATGGTTTTTGGCCAGATAGTAAGCCGTCGACAGACCGTGCAGCCCGGCCCCCACGACGACGACGTCATACTCGCGTTTGGGTTCCGGGTCGCGCCAGGCGCGGTCCCAGTTCTTCTGGCCGGTCAACCCGTTCCAGAATACGCTCCAGGCGGAATAGCGGGTCATGGCGCCGCGGCCTCCCCGGCAGCCACTGCCGGCATTGGACATCTCATCACGTGCTCCAACTTCTTGAAAGCCCTGTGGATAACTAAACCCCGCGCAATGCTACCAGTAACATGAACCGGGACGCTTTACTGCTTTTTTGGTATGCGCATGCGCCGACTAACAGCACTGGTTGTGTACGAGCACGATCCCAACGTCACACGTTCTTATCAGGCGCCCACGAGTGGAGTTGCCGAACAGCAGCGCCGAGCGATTACGCAAGCGTTACTCTGTCTGATAATCCAGTAGGTTACTGCGGCTGGGTGAGCAGTCGGGCCGATGGCTGCGCGCGGGGCGGGAGGACGCTGGTCCGTGCTCTGCCTGCTCACTGTCCCCTTGGTCCTTGCAGATCACCGACACCCTTAAAGCTGATATCGACCCGACTTTATCTTTAGTCGCCAGGTGCGATTAGCGTCATTCTGGTGCTGTCAAAAACTGAGACGCTTTGTTTGCAGTCCTCCGCCAGCCCTTTGGGGGCTGTCGGAGCCTGTATTGTGGTCACACCCAGGTCGCGATCAAGAAGCTCAAGGAGATCCTCGCGCTGACACACCCGGCCGGGCTGGAGCGCCACACTGTGGGGGAGTACCATGACGATCAGGCAAACGCTGAAGGACAGTTGTGAGCGCGAATCCGCAAACCATCAAAGATCAGGCCCGTCGATTAATCGATGAGCTGCCCGATGATGCGACCTGGGCCGACGTGCTCTACGAGATCGAGCAGCGGCGCGCGATTGAACAAGGCCTGCAAGAGGCTGAGCGGGGCGAGTTCGCGAGTGATGAGGTCGTCCAAACCACGTTTGCCAAGCTAGCCCGCATATCTCACCGCGGGGCGAGATGATCGCGCAGAGATTTGATTTCACAAGGCATTTTCTGAAGGAGCGGAATACAGGTCGTATTTCCGAGAAGAAGAAAATGCGTTGTGGAATCAAAGATCAAGCGAGGGC
>JBPCXK010000336.1:0-4524 GCA_051008635.1 Gammaproteobacteria bacterium | reverse complement strand
CTGTCAGAAAGCGCGCAAACCAGGTGCGAATTTGCTCGTCTTCGCGTGCGCGAAAATAGCGACGCTCCACAACCTCACCGAGCTGCGCGCGAGACAACGCGCTATGCTCCAGACCTGAGATCGCGGGACGCACCGAGTCGAGTGCTCGCGCGTTACGGAGGATGAGTTCTCGCATGGGAACGGCTACAGCCCCCGGCGCGAAACCATGATTGGTGCGCCGACTGTCGCAGCTGAAGGAGCGTCGCAAAACGGGCTTCGCAGGGTGGTGGTGAGCGATAGCGAGCCCCGCCGTGCCACGTGGTTGAGCACATTGGTGGGGTTCGCTGCGTTCAACCCACCGTGCGGCGTGCTGGATTGACGCGAGGTGAATCGGACGTGGCCCGACCGGTCTAAAACCGGTATTGCACCCCCAGTCCGAACAGGTCGGCGTTCGGCGCGTCGTAAAACCCGATGAGATTGTCGGTAAAGGCGCCGGGGACCGTCGACACGAGATTGGTTTCGATGTCGACGCGCGCATCGTCGAAGAAGATGTGCGCGTAGCCGAAATCGATGGTCCATCCGGACCACGTGTAGCTGACTCCGAAGGTCGCCCAGTTGCGATCGCTGTCCGGCACGCGGGGCGTGCGGAACTGCGGCCCGGGCACAGGAGATTCATCGTAGATATAGCCGGCGCGCAGCGTCCAGTGTGAACTAATGTCGTAGCGCGTGCCGACACTGAGCGTCCAACTGTTCTCCCACCGCAGCGGAGTGACCGCGTCGGGGCTGCCGTCGGCGAAGGAAATGCGCAGCTCCGGCAGCCGGCTCCAGCGTGTCCAGCGAGCGCCGAGCAGCAAGTCCCATTTCGGCAGGAGCTCATGTACGAAGCCTGCGTAGATGGTCTCCGGCAAATCAACGTTTGCGCTGGCGTCGACGACGCCATCGCGCGCGCCGCCCGGCGTGCCGGAAACCGTGCGATCGCCTTCGATTTCCTGCCTTACCTTTGAGCGAAACGCCAGACCCAGCCGCGTTGTCGATGTCGGCTCAATCATCACGCCGAGATTGTAGCCGAACGAAAAATCGTCACCCGTGACTTCTGCAAAGGCGTCGCCGGCGCCAGGGACGAACACCGCCTGACTCAGCGTTGCCTCGGCATACTGCGCGATCACGCCCGCGCCGAGCGTGACGTACGGGCTAACCCGGTAAGCCAACGTTGGGATCACATCGATAGTCTTCAGCTCCGACTCCACCGCATGATAGCGCCCGATCCACTCACGGCTGTACTCCGTCGCCAGACCGAACGGCGCGGTGACCCCCACGCCGAATTTCAGCTGCGGGTTTAAATCCATCGTGTAGTAAATGTTTGGCACGAGCGCATTTTTGCCGCCATCGTCGCCGGAACCTGTGCTCGGCACCGTCACGAAACCGGTCGCAGTCAACAGCTCTTGATTCGAGCCGCGGTTATCGAATTCGGTGCCGGCGGTGATGAATGTGCCACCTGCCTGCAAGTTATACTTTGGCTGCAGCACTATGCCGGCCGGGTTATAAAACAGATCGCCTACGTCATCGCCGGCGATGCCGCTGGCGGCAAACCCGCGGCCCAGACCGGTAATGGTTTGCTCCGTGATCTGGAAACCGGCGGCCAGCGCTTGTTGGCTCATCGTGAGCAGCAGCGCCGTTGGCAGTGCCACGCCCAGCAGCTGCCGAACGTTTATCGATCCGGGCCGCCAGCAGTGAGATTGCGACAAGCAGAAGCCTGCGATGACTCGTAAATTCATCCCTCCCTCCCGAGTTTTGTATTCGTGATATCTGAACAGCGCGGTTTTCGTTTTTCTCGACCGCCTGCCCTGAAGGCGTCTGCACGCCGGATTAGCTTTTGCGCCGAGTATAACCCAGGCGCTGGCACGCCGACAGCCAGCCCCGGACGCCAGCATCGAGACTGGATTGCCGCTCCCGGCTAGCCCGCATTTCTCACCACGGGGCGAGATGATCGCGCCGAGATTTGATTTCACAGCGCATTTTCTGAAGGAGCGGAATACAGGTCGTATTTCCGAGAAGAAGAAAATGCGTTGTGGAATCAAAGATCAAGCGAGGGCTCGTCATCGTGGTGAGAAATGCGGGCTAGATTCGAGCGGCCACCTCGGGGATCAGATCTTCCCAGCCAATGGCCATCAGATGAACCCCCTGACACATCGGCTCGATGGCCTCGATGGTGCGTACGGCGATGTCGACCGCGGCGCGCTTTCTGTCTTCGGCGGTAGCGATTTCTTCCACCAACGCGTCCGGGATGTCGACGCCCGGCACGTGATCGTTCATGTACTTCGCCATCTTCTCCGATTTCAGCAGAATGATGCCCGCCAGCACCGCCGTGTTGCGGTTTTCTTTCGCAAGCTCGTCCGCAAAGCGCTCGAACGCCGCCGGGTCGTAAACCGCCTGAGTTTGAAAAAAACGTGCGCCTGCATCTGCCTTTTCGCCCATCCGCATGATCTCTGTCGGCAGATCGCTGGTGCCGGGGTTGACCACGGCGCCCAGGCAGAACTCCGCCTTGCCCGCAAGCTCGTTGCCGTTCATGTCGTGACCATCGCGCATGCCGTTTGCGGCCGAGATCAGTTGCGATGCGAACAGATCGAACACCGGCTTGGCGTCGGGATGATCGCCACTTTTGGGTGGATCGCCACCCATGACTACGACGTTCGGTATGCCCAGAGCGGCCGCGCCCAGCAGATCCGATTGCAGCGCGATGCGGTTGCGGTCACGCGTGGTCATTTGCAGGATCGGTTCGACACCGCGATCCAGCAGCAGGTGACTCACCGCGAGCGGCGAAATACACATGCGCGCACTGTGGGAATCGGTGATGTTGAACGCGTCGACAGAATCTTTGAGCGAATCCGCCTTTGCGAACAACGGCTCGAGGTCGACACCTTTCGGCGGCACCAATTCGCTGGTCACAGCAAAGCGGCCGCTATCGAGGGCCTCAGCGAGCTTGGGCAAAGCGATTACCTTGTGTGTCGGGGACGGCGCGCGGGATACGAACTGCCGGGAAGATAAACGGATATATCCGGCAATGCAAACCACACAAGCGCGCCAGCCGGAACCGGGATTGCGGTGAGCCGTCAATCGCCACCGGCGAGTTTTTCTTCCAGCGCGGCTATGCGCGCATGCAGTTTCTGAACCTTCTTGTCGAGATCGGGCAAGCGCCGCAGGTGCGCTTGCAAGCGCATGGCCTGCCCATGATCCGTGGCCGGGTAGCCCGATACGTAAGCCCCGGGCGGCACATCGTTGATGACACCGGCTTGGGCGCCGACCATTGCTTTTGCACCAATCTCGACATGGCCGGCGATACCTGCCTGGCCGTACAGCATCGCGCCGCCACCGACGCGGCAACTACCCGATACGCCAACCTGTGAAATGATACCAACATGGTCTTCAATTACGGCGTTGTGGCCGATCTGCACGAGATTGTCGATCTTAACACCGTCGCCGATATGGGTGGCGCTGAAACGGGCGCGATCGATGGTCGTGTTGGCGCCGACTTCCACATCGTCCCCTATCCATACCGTGCCGAGCTGAGGGACCTTGACACCCTTGCCGTCTTCAACCGTGAAACCGAATCCATCCGCGCCTATCACGGCGCCCGAGTGTAGAGTCGCCCTATCGCCAATGCGGACATCTTCGCGCACCACCACGTGCGGGTATAGCCTGCAGTTCTCCCCTAACGTCGTGCGATAACCGACGTAGCAGTTCGCCACCATCGTAGTGCGTTCACCGATCGTGGCCTTTGGCTCGATGACACAATAAGGCCCGATGTGCACGTAAGCGCCGAGGGCGGCGTCATCGGCGATAATCGCGGTTGGATGGATACCCGGCTCGAAGTCGACGGGCGGCGGCGCAAACCAGCTTGCCACTTCCTGAAACGCGGCCTGAGGATTGTCGGTGTGTATCATCGCCGCCGGACACGGTTGATCCCAATCCATGGAGACGATGATCGCGGTGGCAGCCGTCGTCTTCGCAAGCGCGGCGTAGCGTTTGTGCGTAGCAAACGTCAAATCGCCCGCCACGGCATCGCGCAAGCTCGCCAGACCACTTATCTCGCGCCCCGCACCACGGTGCACCGCAGCGCCCAGACGGCGGGCTATGTCCGCAACCTTCATACTTGTCATTCGGTAAACTGTCTGTGATTGACACCAACCGAGGGCATTTTATCTCAGCGCCGTTCACAATGCGCCAGCGCCCGCATTTTGCATGACGCCAAACTTGCCACTTCCCGATCGCGTTTATGGCGTGGACTGGAGCGGCGCCCGCGACGCCGGCCAGCATATCTGGATTGCAGCAGGAAAACGCCGCGCAAGTCACGCGCTGCTGACCGATCTCACCCTCGCCGCGGATTTGCCCGACTCCGGGCGGGCGCGTGAGCAGTGTTTGCCAGTGCTGGAGCAATGGGTCGCCGCGCGCGGCGCCTGCGCAATCGGCACGATAGAGTCATGCGTGTATACAGGATTGGAATCTCGACTGGAAACACACGAGTGTCAAAATCGCTGACGCCAGGTT
>JBPCXK010000335.1:0-4579 GCA_051008635.1 Gammaproteobacteria bacterium | reverse complement strand
CTCGGAAATACAGCCCGTATTCCGCTCGATCAGTAGTGCCTTGTGAATTCAAATCTCTGCGCGATCATCTCGCCCCGTGGTGAGAAATGCGGGTTAGCGCATCGGCTTGGCGCTTCGTCTGAGCCGGGAGCTTGCTTATGATGGATCTCGCTTCCTCATAATTAGAAGCGCCAGGTGGCTACTGTGCCGAATGGGGATCGGCAAGAGTCGACGTCGGTCAACTCCCTCGCTGCGCCTTCCGTCGTGCGCAGCGAGGGAACGGTCATGGCGTCAAACGACTGTCACGTCTACGAGGTTATCCGAGTAGGCGCCAGCCTGGCCCAATCCACAGTGCCGCGGCGGTGTGGTCGAATTTGCCGCAGAGTTGCTGCGATTAAGGCTCGGCCAATGGCCAACGTTCGTCACGACTAGTCCCTCCAGAACGTCTTCGCTCAACTCAGCGAGCCCTTCAAACGAACCGCGGTCATTGAATACCCGCACGTAGTCGCCGCTTTGAATGTTACGAGTCACCGCGTCTTTGGGATGAATGAGGATAGTTTGTTCGCCCTGGTGGCGTTGCTGGACTGTCTCGTTGGCATACTGCGTGTTCAGGAAAGCGTGCGGCTTGGGCGAGACCATGTTGAGCGGATAACGCTGGGCGAGCTCCGGATTTGCCTCTGGTGTCTCGAACGCGGGAATATAGTTCGGCACGGGGTCGACGGGATCGCCGGGTTGCATCTCTTCGTACCCCGAACGCCAGACGGGTACGACAAAATTTCCGCCTTCGGCTGCGCTGGACTTGAACTCACATTTCCCGGAAGGCGTCTTGAAGTTGCCTTCCGCGTGCGGCGTCCGTTCGTCAGGGGTGCCGACATCGAGCCGTTTGTATCCCTGCTCCTTGAGCAGATCCAAAGTGATCCCCGCCATCGCAGGAGCATTCCAGTCGTACGAGCGCAAGAGCATCTCATCGTCAGACAAGTCCCAATGCTCATCATCGAACCCCATGGTCTTTGCGAGGCGGCGGAACAATTCCACATTCGGAACGCACTCGCCGGGAGGTTCGATTGCGGGCTGGTTGAGCATCGCGTACAGATGGCCCCACGTAACCATAAGATCGTATTGTTCCGCCTGCATGGTTGCGGGAAGGAGGATGTCGGCGTACTTCGCGGTGTCAGTGACGAACAATTCGCTGACAACCGTGAACAGGTCCTCACGCTTCAGCCCCTCGATGATCTCATTTGCGCTCGGTGCCTGGGACACCGGATTGGAGTTATAGACGAACAAGGACTTGATGGGAGGGTCGAGCTTCATCGCGCCGGTGAGGGCTGCCCCAAGATCCAGCTCATTTACCACCCGCGTGCCCGGTCGTATCCAGTCCGGTCGACACATGAAGTCGAAGTTGAACGGAAACTCCCAGATCGGCATCTCGACAGTGCCGCCGCCGACATGCCGCCAGGCGCCGACCAGCGCCGGTAACGCCGTGATGGCTCGAATCGCATCACCGCCACCCGGGCTGCGCTCGATGGCAACGCCCTGGCGAATCGCCGAGGGCTGCGTGGTCGCGTATTCACGCGCCAGCTTGGCAATGTCTTCCGCCGGAATACCCGTGATCCCAGCGACCTTTGCCGGTGGGTACTCCGCTGCTCGGGCCTTCAACTCTTCGTAACCGAGCGTGTACTTGTCCACGTACTCGCGATCGACGAGATCTTCGGCAATGATCACGTTCATCATGCCCAGCGCCAGCGCTGCATCCGTCCCGGGTTTGATCGGGATGTGCCAGTCGGCCTGCTTGGCGGTTCGGGTACGCACCGGATCGATCACGACGACCTTGGCGCCGTTCTTTCTCGCCTGAAGGATGAAACGCCAACCGTGCAGGTTGGTGCTCATCATATTCATCGCCCATACGATGATGTACTTCGAATGCGCGAGGCTCTCCACATCGAGTCCGCCAGTCGGGCCTACCGTCATGATCCAGGCGGTGGAGGAACCCGACTCACAGTAGGTTTTCTCCGCCACGGTGGAGCCGAGTCGATTGAAAAACGCATCACCACTGGTCAGCCCATTGAGCGTGCCTTGATGCCCCAGGTAGGCATGCGGCATGATGGCTTGCGTGCCGTGTTCCTCGATAATGCCGGTCCAGCGCGTCTTGATCTCAGCCAGCGCTTCGTCCCAGGTGATGCGTTCGAATTGCCCGGAGCCTTTAGGCCCAACTCGCTTCATGGGATACAGCAGGCGATCCGGGTTGTAATGATGCTCGGCGAAGTCCTTGAGCTTGACGCAAAGCCCTCCGTGCGTCATCGGGTGATCCGGATCGCCGATCACATCTATCAACTTGCCATCCTCAACGTGGTACAGGAATGCGCAGGTGTCAGGACAATCCTGGGGGCATGCGCCTCTTACGACCTTGGTCTCACTTACATGTACAGACATAACGGTCCTCCTGGTGGTAATTCGCATGCCCGAATGTCGCGCCTGAGCCGTCCCAGGGTCGGAGGCTCGCCGCTGAACTGAAGACGGCGTCGACAGCATCGTGTCGAGCGAAAAGAGGAGCGTGGAGACAAACCTACGGTTGTCTTGCCACTCCGCGCAAAAACGTGTGAGGCATGCGCCAAACTATCTATAGCACAGGACCTTTGGAAATCAAGTGCCGGTACCAGCGCAGGGCAACGATGTGATTCGATGTACACCTCGAACTGATCATGATATTGCGCCGGGATCTCACCTATCTCACCCAAAATTGCGGATCCTGTGACTTGCGTGGGCTGTATGGCCTATTGCACTGCCCTTTCTTTAACGAATCGACGTTGGTGTTTGGTTTGCATTGCTATCACCGTTCCTGAGCACAATGCAACGATGCCCGCGAGTGTGATCGCACAATCACCAATTACTTTGGCGAGCCAACGCCCTGCGTCTCGCGGCGCGACGACCGGAAGGACATCGGCCGGAAAACGCTTGTTACGCCCACTGGCAGCGGCGCCTTTAGCGGCCCGGGTTGACTTGATTGCTATGATGGTTCATCAAGGCCCTTTTGGACATCGATAACTAACAACGCTCTTTTGCTCATCTGAAACGTTTGGAATCTAACATTCCGGATGCTTCTGCTCACCGACAGCGTAGATGTTGTGGGGTCCGAGTCCCACTCCGGGGCGCCGGTTGAAAGGGCAGGGCGGTCAAGCATCAGGTTGACCGCTTTGCAAGGCGCGAAGTTACAGTCGCTTTTCGAACCAGTAGTGCGCGTACGGTTCATCATTGAATGGCGCCACTTCGCGATATCCGCTGCTTCGATACAACGTCCGGGCTTCCGTTAACGAGCGGTTCGTTTCCAACCGCAGTAAACCGACGTCTTTTTCTTCCGCGATCTGCTCAAGACGCTGAAGAATGCGGCGGCCGATTCCAAGACCGCGTGCGTCCGGATCGACCCACATCCTTTTTATCTCAGCGAACTTCTTATGGACTTTTAGTGCGCCGCATCCGACCGGCCTACCGTGGAGGGTAGCGACGAGAAGATACCCATCGGGCGGAGTCAATTCTTCCGGGTCGGCCGAAATACTTTTGGCTGAATCAAATCCCTGCTCGAATCGGGTCGCCAGTTCTTCGTAGTAACTTGAGATGCATTTTTGCGCGGCATGGCTTGTCGATTCTTCGACGCCGATTATGACGTTGCTGGCTAGAAGTATCCTTTGGACAGTTTCCATTGCCAGAACCAGGTTTTCGCGCTGCTTTTGGCTTAAGGGCTCAAGAATGGAGGCGGCTCGCTCCTCGGAAGATCGATTTAGAATCGAAAGCTCTTTCTTTCCCGCTCGGGTGAGTTTCAGGATCCGCACCCTGGCGTCGGCTTGAGAGGGGGTTATCTTCACCAAGCCTTCGGCGGCGAGCCCCGTTACCAGGCGGCTGGCGTAGCCGGAATCGAGCCCTAAGCGCGCGCGTAACTCTCTGATTGCAATACTGGAATCGCCGATTTCGTAAATAACGCGAGACGCACCGAGTGACCGGCTTCGACCAAGAAAATTGCTCTCCAGGGCGCCGATCTGCTGAGTGATGGTTCGGTTGAATCGGCGAATTTGTGCGATTCCGTTCATTTATCTGACTATAGTCAGATATTAACCAAATGCAAGCAAGAGGAACGACAACGAATGATCTCAATGACATGGCGATCTTCGCGAAGGTCGCAGAATTCCAGGGCATCTCACCGGCCGTCAATAAGCGGCGCACCGTGCGTCGGCAGGACGTAAGACGTGCAGGCTGGCAGATGTCGGTTCAGATGCGGGCTCTCCGCACCAGGCGTAAGGTCAATTTCTCTTTTGTATCGACGGTCCGACCCTGAAACTCAATGACATTCCGGCCAACGACGCTGTCGGCCGTGCCGGAAAACGAAACCGGAATTGCGTTTTCCGGCCCAAGGGCCTCATGCTTGTCGTCGGCGTAGTGATTCAGACCAAAATCTAGCGTCACCCCATAGTTTTCGATAGAGTAGGTGCCGGAGATGTAGTAGCGCGTATCGCCGCCCAGGATACTGCCGCTTTCGAAAAAATCTCCAAACACGCGCAAGCGTTGGAACGAGATCATTCCCACCGATATCAGTTCGCCAGCAGCTATGATC
>JBPCXK010000334.1:0-9824 GCA_051008635.1 Gammaproteobacteria bacterium | reverse complement strand
GAATGCATCTACCGTATACACTAACTACTGCGCGACTTGGGAAGGGAAGGACCACCTTAGGGTGATACCTATGAAACGGAACAGAGCGATAACAGCCGGCGCCGCAGCGCTGGCGATGATACTGACGACCGGAGATGCGGTGGCGGACGGCGTGTTTGAGTCCGGCGGTTTGTTCGATATCGAGTTCGAGGAAAGCCTCCTCGCTCCCGCCGATACGCGTTTTCACCAGCTTCACGGTGATCAGCTCTACAAGGACAACGGCATCAGAAACGGCAACGTGATGCACACTGCGCTGGACTATCTGTATCACTACGCGATGAGGCGGATGTCGAGAAAGGCCAGGCGCCGTTCCTTGGGACCAGAAGACGAAAACAGACCCCGGCGTGAGCGCAGATCAAAGCTGAGCCTGAAGGTCTCCTCACATAAAATTTACGTGCGCGCGGGGATCAAGTTTTAGCGAGCGCGACGGTAAGCCAAGCATCTCACTCCATAACGCCCAGGTCTGCAAGCCCGGGCGTTTTTGTTGTTGGGTGAGCCGGAACAAGGAATTGGTCCGGTGGACCAATTCTCCGGCGAAACGCCTTACCAAGGATGGTAAGGCTGGGGCTTGTGAAAACCAGAGACGCTTCACCATGGATGGCGAGCACGAAGCATCTTACCGAGCCCGCCTTTCTCACCACGCTGACGGCGCTGGCCTGATCTTTCAAGTCACAACGAATTTTCTTCTCTCGGAAATACAGCCCGTATTCCGCTCGATCAGAAAATGCCTTGTGTGAATTCAAATCTCTGCGCGATCATCTCGCCCCGCGCTGAGACATGCGGGCTAGCGTAGTTACAAAATCCCGCCGCGCTTGATCTCCAGATATCGGTTTACCAGACTCACCGAAAGTTCCTGCGGCAACACGTCTGTGCAAAGAATACCGTTAGCCTGGATTTTCTCGAGTGCGCGCTGACGCTGCGTCATATAGTCGTAAGTCGCGGCCAGCCGCAGTGCGTCGTCGAATTCGGCGACCTCCTGGTCGGTCACATCCTGCACGGCTTGCTCGCGCATGCTCGCCAGTAAGACCAAATGGCGTTGTTTGAGTGTTTGCAGCGCGGGAATGAGATCGTCGCTGTCTTCCTCGCGCAGGTTGGTCAAGACCACCACCAGAGCGCGCTTGCGTTGTCTGGCGAGAACCTCCAGCGCAGCGCTCGCGTAGTCGGGCGCCAGTGTGCTGGGGTACAGGTCATAAGCGGCGTTCAGTAGCCGGTTGATCGTGCCTAAGCCCTTGGACGGCGAGAACCAACGCGTCTCACCGCTGAACGTGCCGAGTCCGACCGCATCTCCCTGGCGCAAGGCCACGTAGGCGAGCAACAGGATGGCGTTCAGGCTGTGGTCGAAGTGCGTGAGCTCGTCGTCCTGCGCCAGCATGCGTTTGCCGCAATCGATGAGCAGAATGATTTCCTGATCGCGCTCGTCCTGATATTCGCGCGAGATCAACTTGCGTGTACGCGCTGTGGCCTTCCAGTCGATTTGCCTCAGCGCGTCGCCTTCGCGGTATTCGCGCAGTTGATGAAAATCCTGACCCTCGCCACGGCGACGGCGTTTGCGAATACCCAGTTGACTCAGACGATGGTCGGTTGCCAGCAATAGATATTTGGTCACCACCGAAAAATCCGGATAGACCTTCGTCGATGAGACGTTCTTCAGCAAGCGGTTGCGATGCCAGAGTCCGAGCGGTGACAGGATCCGCACCTGCGTCACCCCGAAGTTGAGTTCCCCTCGCTGGCTGGGACGTATTTGGTAGGTGAGCGTGACGGTCGCGCCACCCGGCGCGGAATGTTGTTGCGGTAGACCACGGGCCTCGGCGTTTTCCGGATGATGGTCGAAGATATTGACCTCAACTCGCCGCGAGCCGGCGTTGTGCAGCGCGATTCCGACATCGCTCCACGCCCCGAGCGACACCGAGCCGGGCAGCTCGCGTCTGGCCTCGATGCGCTGCGGCAGGCCCAGCGTCATGGCGGCATCGGCCAGCAACGCCACGGCGGCGATGCCAGCGGCCGCCCACCAAAGCGGAGTCAGCGCGGTCCACAGGGTGGCGCCGAATGCGATGATCAGCAACATCAGCAGCAATACGAACGAGCGCTGCGCGGGAATCATTGTTATTGCCGGGGCGCTTCTACCGCGTCCAGCACGGCAGCTAACACATCGTCTGCGCTGTGACCCTCCAGTTCGAGTTCTGGCGACAGCGCGATGCGATGACGCAGCGCTGCCACGGCGACGCTCTTGATATCGTCCGGGGTCACGAAATCGCGATTGTCGAGCAATGCCCGGGCGCGTCCTGCGCGAATCAGCGCGATGCCGCCCCGTGGCCCGGCGCCGAAACTGATGCCGTGCCGGTTGCGGGTTTCGCGTACGATTCTTACGGCGTACGCGGTCACTTCGGGATCTACGCTGAGGCTCGCGACGATTCTCTGGATGGCTATGATGGCATCCGGCTTGACGACGGGGCTGACGCGCGAAATGTCCAGGCTGTCGCCTATGTGTCCGCCGGTGACCGCGCCGACCATGGCGGTTTCCTCTTGTTCTTCCTGGTAGTCGATCAGAATTTTCAGCAAGAACCGGTCGAGTTGGGCCTCGGGTAAGGGGTAGGTGCCTTCCTGCTCGATCGGGTTTTGTGTGGCGAGCGTCATGAACGGGAGCGGTACCGGCAGGCTTTTGGTCTCGATGGTCACTTGTTGCTCTTGCATGAGTTCGAGCAGCGCCGATTGCGTCTTGGCTGGCGCGCGATTGATTTCGTCGGCCAGCAGCAGATTCGTAAACACCGGCCCGCGGCGCACATTGAAGCGCTCGGACTGCATGTCGTAAATTACATGGCCGGTGACATCGCTCGGCATGAGATCGGGTGTGAATTGAATGCGTGCGAAGCCGCCGCCAAAAGTTTGCGCCAGCGCGCGCACCAACAGCGTCTTGCCCAGACCCGGCACGCCTTCGATCAGCACATGTCCGGCCGCGAACAAGGCGATCAGCACTTGTTCGACGACGTCTTGCTGACCGATGACGGCTCTGGCGATTTCGTCGCGCATGCGTTTGGCGGCAAGGTAACTTTTGTTGATCTGCTGCGGTGGCGCCGCTTTGTCGTTGTGTGGAACCACGGTCTGTTGATCCGCGTCTATCATAGCTTTTTCCTTATCGTTTCCAGAATCTGGACGCTGCGCGTGAACTCCTGCGGTGTCGTGGCAGGCGGATTATAGAGTAGCGCTTGTACTTCCTCTCGCGTCAGATCGGCGATTTGCGCCAGGAGTTGTTCGCGCTTGCGCGTGGTGTAAGTCGACCATACGGGATGCGCCAGGCGGAGTTCGCGTTCGAGCCCCTCGTGTACGCTGCGCAGTAGCGTTTTCTGTTTGCCTTTGCTCCACAGAAAATGCCCGCTGGCCTCGATGTGTTCGAGGATACGGCGCCGATCCGGGCTTGGCATGTGTACGATCGGGCCAAAGCGCCGTGTTGCGGCGGCCAGCCAGGCGACAAGCATCACCGCCACGACGCCGATGATCAGCGGTGCTTTGGTCCACAGTAACTGCCACAACGACGGCATGGCGTCCGCATGTATCAGCCAAATCTTTGTGGCCGGTCCGTCGAGATTCAGCAGATGCCAGAGGATTTCAGCGTGGTCGTGTTCACCGATGTTGCGATTTTCTACAAAGTGCAACTCGGTCAACACCGTGGCGCGCCCGGCGCCGTGCTCTACGCTGATCAGCTTGACACCTGTGTCATCGTGCACCGTAAACGCCGGGGAAGCGCTCGTTGCTTCCAGGCCAAACCGCGTCGCGAGGTGTGCACCCAAAGGGCGCGGGGTCCCGGGCAGCGTAAATTCGGTTATTGGCGGTTCGCCATCCTCGTCTTCGCGTGAAATTTCGGTGCGATGCACGAAGGCATCGACCCCCAGCTCTTGCAGCAGCGGGTCTTCGACCGGCATGTCCTCATCGTCTGGCCGTTCGTGCCTGGCGGCGACCAGCAATCGACCCCCGTCCTTCACCCAGTTCAGCAAATCGCGGGACCGCTTGTCGCTGAACGTATTACGGTGGCTGGCGAGCACCAGGGTGTCGCTGACCGGGGGTAGCTCATTGAGCTGCGACACCTCGCCAACAGACTCGGCAGGAATGCCCATTTTGCGTGCGAGCCGTCGCGCCGCGAGCAAGGGGTTGGTGCGCGCCTCGCCGCTGTAGCCAACATACGTGCTCTCCGTAACGCGCTCGAGGTTGTTCATCCACCAGTAAGCCATGCTCGCGGCGATTGCGAGCACCAGAACCAGCAACAGCGTTTGTAGCCGTGTCACGCAGCCTCGCCCCCGAAATGTTTGCGCCACCGCGCGCAAAGATCCTGACCCTGCCGCGCGTCCGGCTCCCGGTGTGCATAGGCGACTGTTTGCCAGCAGCGGGTCAGGCGCGTTTGATACTCCAGGCTGGGTTTGTCGAGGTGCTGCCCGGCGATGGTCAGGATATCGCCCTCAGTGTGACTGGCGTGCACCTCGAGGCGCTGGCGGTTGGTTAGTACCATGAGGCTGCCACGATACAGCAGGCTCACCGCCTGACGCACCTTGCCCGCTTGCCACAGGGCCAGCGCTTCGCCCGCGATATCGTCCGGCAACGATTCCGGCGTGATGTCGAGACCCAGAACCTTCGCCGGCGGTTCATAAGTATCCGGTCTGCGCACAGTGCGTGTGAACACGTATTGCCACTTGTCCCGCTGGACGAAGATATATAGCAGCGCTCCCAACAGAGCCAGCCACATCAGTGCTACGGCCACCGGGGCAAGCATCCCCGGGAGAAAAGATCGTGGCCATGCGCCCGGCTCCGGTTCCGATTCGTCATCCTGGTTTTTCAGCCGCCATGTGGGTTGGTCGACATACTCTTGAAAATCTTCCGCGGCCAGTACCTCCTCGATGACCCTGGCCGCATCGTCGGCGGTTAACCGTTCAGCATTGATCGGCGTTTCGTCGGCATACACTGTTACCGGGGAAAACCCGGAGGCAGTTAAAACAAGTCCAAGTATCAGCACTGTGCTGGCGACCACCGCGGGGATTTTGGTGTCAGCCAGCCGCTGCGCCATACGCCGGAAGTTGAGCTCGATATCCCAACCCTCGAGCGAGGTCCTGCGATTGATGTACAAGGCAAAGCCAGCGGCGACGTACAGAGGCTCGATGACGATGATAGTCAGCAGGTACGAGGCGTTGGAGGCCAGTTCCAGCCACAGGCCGGACTCCGCTCGTCCGAAAAACAGCCCTGCCCAGTCGATCTCCACGTTCGCGGGTAGCATCAGGTAGATCATGCCGAAGATCGTGACTGTTATGACGAGCTCGAGGTGAAAGCAGGTCAGCAACAACCACACCGCCGGACCATATCCCTGACGGTGCAGTATCTGGCGTCGTTCGGAACCGCGCCGGCCTTTTTGCTGTTCCAGTTGCCACACCGGCAGGTTGAACGAGCGCGCAGGGTCGAGCCGGAAAATCGTGAGTTGCGTCAGCAGGCCTGGTCGCAGCATGCCGGGAATCGCAGCGAGCGTTTCGCGGCAGCTTGGCGTGTTGCCAAACAGCGAGCGGCTTACCACGTGCAAAACGATCCGATCGTAAAGCGGTTTGAACCACCACAACAGCACAGCCGCCACCCACAAACTTTCACGGAAGGCGACGCTGAGGATCAAAAAAAACGGTATGACGATCGTCAGCAGTGGCGCATAGATGGTGCGCCACCACTGCCTGACCATAGTGAAACCGAGGTCGATGGCCTCCCACGGACTGCGCTGGCGCAGGGTTACGGCAACGTCTTCAAGCTTCACGGCGAGTGCGCCCCAGAAACGCGAAATAAGCCAGCACCACCACCCACAGCAGCCCACCAACCGCGTACTTGACGCCGGGTTCCAGCCACGCAATCGAGGACCAGAAAGCCTCCACGAATGCAGCCAGAAAGAACATCGCGGCCGCCCCGAAAACAATTCGCACTGCGATCCGCCCGGCCTCGCGCAGGGCGCGAGTACGGCTCAGTTGCCCAGGGTCGATAAGCGCCATCCCGAGCCGCAATCCGGCCGCGCCGGATAGCGTTATGGCGGTGAGCTCCAGCGCGCTATGTCCGGCAACAAAGGTCCAGAACGGCGTGCCGTAGCCGATAGCGGTCAGGTGTCCTCCAATCACACCGATGAAAACACCGTTGAATATCAGATAAAACAGGGTGCCCAGCCCGAACAGCAAGCCACCCGCAAAGGTTTGAAAGCCGATACTGGTGTTGTTGCGAATATAGAAGCCGAACATGTAGAAGTCGCTTTCGGCCTCGCGTTCGCGCCCGACGCGCTCGGTGAGCTGTGGGTTGTACATGGATTCGATCATGCTGACCTGGCTGTCGTCGAGCAGGGAGTAAATCAAGTCCGGGTAGAAGTTCTGACCTACGCCCATAACCACCATCGGCCCGTAGAAGAGCAGCGACGCGAGCAAGACCAGCCGCCACTCCCGCCGCACGACGTGCGGAAATTTTGCCACCGCGAATTCCATCGCACGGCCCAGAAAGTTGGCGCGCGACTTGTACAGGCGTTGATGCGCCGTCAGCACGATGGTTTCCAGCCGCCTGATCAGCTCGCGGCTGTAGAGGCGCGCGCGGGCGAGCCCGAGGTGGTGGCACACCTCCCGGTAGAGGTGGGGAAATTCGGTGTCGTCGATGACACCGTCCGGCTTGCCGCGGCGGCGCTTGTCGTCATCAAGCCAGCTCTCGAGCTTTTCCCAGCGTGGTTCGAAGCGGCTAACGAACTGTTGCTGATTCATCGCTGGCCGGCAATCCAGTTTGCCATGCCCAGCAAGCGCGGCAAGGGTCGCTCGTTGTGGCCGGCAAGCGTGCGCCCGAGTTGCGCCAGCTCCTCGCTACGCTCGGTTGCCAGTTGCTCAGTGCGTTCGGCGAAGTTGACCAACGCCTGTTGCTCTTCGAGCAACAGCGGCACGGGTGGTGGACAGGGCTCTGCCTCGCTCAGCTCGTGTACAGCCGCGAGCCGGCCACGATGCACGACCACGGTGCCAGCGACGAAGTCGCCGAGGCGCTTGAAGTCACGGTTCAACACCATGGCAACAAAGCCGAAACCGTAAAAAAGTGGCAGAAAGTCGACCCCGCGCAACAGGTTACGCACCATGGACGCGGACAAGCCGACAGGTGTACCGTTGTCGTGCAGCACGCGCAACCCCAGCGCGGCTTTGCCCGGCGTCACGCCGTCGCGACGCAGCTCAAACCATACCGGGTAAAACCATTCGATCAGAAACATGGCTATGAGCAGCAAGCCAATGCCCATGAGGCCGAGAAATACCAGGGTAACGCTCAGTAAGGCGTAAAGAATCATCCGAATCACACCGTCGATTACCCAGGCGAGCGCCCGCGGCACCGGTCCGGCGACCGCGAGATTCAGCTCGATGCCTTCGGGAGTTTCGACCGCGCGCAACGTGTCCAGCAAGGTATGGCGGGGGTCACGCGAGGGGTATGATGGTGAGGCTGTTGCGCTCATGCTTCCCTGTCGATTGCGGGGAGACTCGACCCGGAGATAGCACCGGAGCTACAAAATTCCGGACCCTGATGCAATATGCGGTTAGCCCGGTCGCGGGCGGACAGCCTCCCGGAATCCGGCTCCGGCAATAATAGCGCAAATCGGATGTGGGCAGAGCACGCGGCCTTTTGGCGACAACCCCTTCAACGCGGGGCGCATGGCCGCCGGATTCAGGCGGTGAGTCGCTCCGGGGCAAACCGCTGCGCCTCGACACGCCAATGCTTTGGGCGGGCCCGAAGAATGAGGCACGACGGTCCGCCGTATGTCCGCGCCCTCCCGGCCGCGCCTGGATTGAGTATCCAGGGCGTTTGCCCGGTATCGCAGGCCAGGCGATGCGAGTGCCCGTAAACTACCGCGTGCGCGTCCGGGAAAGCCTGCCGGAGCAGGTGGTGACGCTTGCTCGGTGGATTTTGCTGGTCGCCGTGCACGACGGCCAGGTAGCCGCCGGGCAGCTCGAGCATGTATACGCTCGGCAGGTCGTCGAGTATGGCGCGCTGGTCGGACGGCCACTTGCTGGGTACATCATTGTTCCCGCGTACGGCCACGATCTGCCGCCGGTCAGGTTCAAGCTCCTCCAGCACGGTTGCATTGCCGATGTCGCCGGCGTGCACGACGACATCGCAGGAGCCGATTTCTTCGGCCACGCGTTCGTCGAGACAGCCGTGCGTATCGGCAATCAGCGCGACCGTGACGATTTTTCCGCAGCCGTTGCGCATGAGGAGTCTATTTCTGTTTCCAGTTGCCTTGCGCGTCCTGATAGGAGGTTCCTGCGGGCGCCTCTTGCACCCAAACGCGGGCGAAGGTGTCGCGGATGTCCTTTTCCCACTCGGGGTGTCCGTTAGCGATTGCGATCTCTTTATAGAGCGCCGCGCGATCGCGGTTGTCATCGGCCAGCAGCTTTTTGACGGTGTTGCGCTCATTGAGCGGCGCCTTCGCGAGATCACGCGCCTTTACCATGCCGTCGGCGCCAAGGCCGATGGCGCCGCTTTGGTAAAACGCTCTCATCGCGCCGCTGCGGCTTTTCAGAGAACCGCGAAGCTGATCGATTTTCGGCGTGTTGATATTGATGTTCGCCTGCGCATGCGCGCGTGGGATGAATAGGGTGATAACGGTTTCGGCGAACCGCACCTTGAGATTGTCGATAACATTGCCGCTGCTCGGCGCCGGTTGCTCAGGAGGGGGTTGTTCGTCGTTACTTTCCTTGCCCAGCACATCACGCACGATGGTGCGCGCTGCTTCCTCAGCCTCCGCGGCCGGGAAGTAGATATTGATGGTCACACAGGAGACCAGCAACACAAATAACGGCAACGGCGCAAGCGATCTCAGGCGGGTCATGATCGAATTCCTCTTGTTTTCGGTTCGCGAATAGTCACTGAATAACAGGGCCGGATTCCAGGTCGATGTTCTTGAGCCTGTCGACCAGCACCGGCCAGGCGACCTCGCGATTGAAGCCCTTGACGTCGATACGCGGAATTCCCGAGCCCTTGACGATGTAGTATCCGGATTCCGCGGGCTCGATGCCATCCATGCGGCAGACGTTGTTTTCCAGCCGGCAACTGATGCCGATCCGCTCGTAGGAGAAGTCCTCGAATACGCTCAGAAACGTGCTTGACAAAGCTCCCGACACGCCGTTGCCCAGGCGCGTGAGATTGTCGACCGCGCGCTGACTGATTCGATGCTTCGAGCGATCGCCGTCGGGGGTGGCCAGTTTGGCCTCGAAGTAAACCGGTTGCCAGTTGAGCAGCTCCAGTTTGCGGATGAAGCCGCTGAGGCGACCGGCGATTTTACCGAACGAGAACGCGCGCGTGAGACTTTGGAGGTCGAGGTTTTCTATTTCGATGTCCGCGCTCAACTCCGGCACGAGGTCGAGCGGGGTCTGTGAGCGCAGGTTGCGCACGGTCACGGAACCATCGAATACCTTTATCTCCAGCGCCCCGCCGAGAGACAGCAGTTTGTTCTCGTAGCGCGCGTTGGGTATCACGCCTTCGAGCTGGCCCGTCATCTGCGGCCAACCGAATGCCTGCGTCATCGCTTCCAGCGATACCGGCTCGATTTCCGCGTTCAATACCAGGCTTTGGTCTTCGTTGCCGATATTGCGCAAATCAAAATCCGTGACCTTGAGCAGACCGTCGAAGACCGGTATCTGCGCGTCGCCGGTGAGTCTGAGGTCGCGCTGCCGGCCGACAAAGTTCAGGCGGGTCTGGCCAATGTCCACGCTGTACAAGCGTCCGCCGTCGAAACTGATGACGCTGGACTGCGGTGTCTCCTGGTC
>JBPCXK010000333.1:0-3753 GCA_051008635.1 Gammaproteobacteria bacterium | reverse complement strand
CGTGTGGCCCACACGATCGCCGGTACCTACACCACCCTCATACGCGGCGTACCGGAGCTGGTGCTGATGATGCTCATCTTTTACGGGGGCCAATTGCTGGTCAACAATCTCGGTTCCTCATTAAGCGAATTCAGCGAACAGCGCGAATTGCCGTTCAATCTCGGCTGGGACTACATCGATATCAATCCTTTCGTCGCGGGATTCGTTACTATCGGATTCATCTACGGCGCCTATATGGCGGAGACCTTTCGCGGCGCGATACTCGCGGTGCCGCACGGCGAGATCGAAGCGGGCTACGCATTCGGGATGACGGCCCGCCAGGTCTTCTTCCGTATCACGATGCCGGCCTGTGTGCGTCACGCGCTGCCCGGTCTCGGCAACAACTGGATGGTGCTGTCCAAGGCTACTGCGCTGATTTCGGTCATCGGGCTGCATGACATGGTCTTTAACGCCGGTCAGGCGGGTGGCACGACGCGCCAGCCCTTTACGTTCTACCTCCTGGTGGCCCTGTTGTACCTGCTCATCACGGGTGTGTCCGATCTGGGGTTACGCTGGCTCAACCGGCGCTACAGCGTCGGCGTGCGGAGCGCGTAATGGATCTGCAAGTCATCATAGATAATCTGCCGCTCTATTTTGAGGGCTTGTGGACGACCTTGCAGCTCGTGTTCATGGCGTTGGTGCTTGGCCTGGTGCTGGCGGTGCCGGCCAGCCTGATGGCGTCGTCCCCAAAACCCTTGGTCAACTTTTTACCCAAGGCATTCATCTACTTCTTTCGGGGCACGCCGCTGCTCGTGCAGGTGTTCCTCATCTACTACGGTCTCGCACAGTTCGAGGCTGTGCGCGAGAGCGTGTTCTGGCCCGTGTTCCAACAGGCGTACTGGTGCGCGCTCATCGCTTTCACGCTGAACACCGCGGGCTATGTGGCTGAGATGCTGCGCGGGGCCATAGCACAGACGCCGTTCGGCGAGATCGAAGCGGCGCGCTCCTGCGGCATGTCGAAGCGGCTGATCTATCAGCGCGTGATTTTGCCGAGCGCGTTCCGGCGCGCCTTGCCCGCCTATGGCAACGAGATAATCTTTATGCTGCACGGTAGCGCCGTGGCCGGGGTTATCACAATCGTCGATCTTTTCGGCGCGGCCCGCATTGTCAATTCCCGTTATTTCGTGCCGTTCGAGTCCTTCATCGCCGCCGAGGTGTTTTATCTGTGTGTGACTTTTCTCATCGTGTGGTTGTTCAGATTGTGGGAAAAGCGTTGGCACGCGCATCTGCGCCCGCGCGAGCAGGCCGGCAAGGAACCGGCAAGGTGGATAGGCGCGGTGCGGGCCATGGGTGTGCGTCGGGGCGGGGGCTGATGCCGCTGACGCGCGAGCGCATCGCCGAATGCCTGGCCGCAAGAGCGGCGGAATCAGAGGTTAACCCATACCCTGCGAGCATCCTCACCGGCGAACAGCGCCCCGCCGCGGTGCTCATCGCGTTCACGGATATCGGCGGCGAGTGGCATGTGTTGTTTATCCGCCGCGCGGAGAACGTCAATGACCGTCACAGCGGGCAAGTGGCTTTCCCCGGCGGCGCGTTCGAGCCCGGTGACAGTGATCTGGTGCGCACTGCGCTGCGCGAAGCGCACGAGGAAATCGGCCTGCCGCCCGCGGACGTGGCAGTCCTGGGTCGCATGCAACAATTCGCAAGCGTGACGAATTACAGCGTCACGCCCGTGGTAGGCACCATTTCCTGGCCACGCGAATTCCGGCTGCAACATGAGGAAGTCAGCCGCGTGTTTACCATTCCCTATCGATGGCTCGCCGATGCGGGCAATCACGAGATACGCGAAAGAGTTGTCGCGGTCAATGAGCCGCCGATACCGATCGTCTATTTTCGGGACTACGATGGGGAGATGTTATGGGGCGCCTCGGCGCGGATGATGTTGAATCTGATACAGGCGTTGGGGTCCGAGGGTTAAGTTTAGGCCCGGACACTGGCGGCGACACTGAGGTAGGGCTCAGGTCCGCGACTCCCAATGACGGGGGTCCCGCCGCGCGTGTCGCGATACAATACTCTGTACGCCTTGGGATGCTCAACAACTAAGCCGCGACACCCCAACCGCGAATCTGCACGCACACAGCGTCGAGCAGCTGAGCGAGCTCTGCCTTTGATGCCCCGCCGCGCGCGGCCACGTTGAGGCCGAGCACGAGACCGAGCAGCAAATCCGCGCGCTCATCCGCCGACCCGCCGACGCTTTCACCCCTGCTGAGCGCACGCGCCAACCCGTCGCGCAGCGCCGTGCGAACGCGTCCGCGGTAGACGCGGGCGCGCTTGGTGATGGCGTCGGTCTCGCCGCCGTCTTCCGCCATCATGTTGATCAGCATGCAGCCGCGTCTGCCCTCGTGCGTCACCCAACGATACAGCGCGCCGAAAAAAGTCTCGATCGCCCTCAGGCCCTCCTGGGACTCTTCCAGCGGGCGCAGCAGCTCGCAGTCCGTCAGGGCCTCGTATCTGTCGAGCGCCGCCTCCAGAAGCCCCCGTTTGGAGCCAAACGTGTTGTAGATGCTCGATTGGCACAGGCCCAACGTCGACTCGAGCTCGCGCGTGGTTGTCGTGGTGTAGCCCTGTTTCCAGAACAGCTCCAGCGCTGCATCGAGCACGCGGTCGGCGTCGAAGGCGCGCGGGCGACCGGGCACCCGCTTGGGCGGCTCGACCTGCACTTCGGATGTTATACGCATGGATATCGCTCCATTTCTTTTTCTCCTGCCTTTCGTTCAAGACTGATTATGCACGCGGAGTCCCCCAAATAAAGCATTGACATTCCCGAACGGCTGCTATAAATATTTTTATTGTGATCGCTACAAAACCACTTCAGCGCCCCACATGTTCGCTTTGCCGGAGCGAGCAGGGCGCAAGGCTAAAGAAGGAGGAACAACGATGACGGTTTCTTACGTTGAACGCGAACAGGCCAGCAAGGCGACTAACGAATTCTACGATAAAGCGGAGGCGCGCTTCGAGTTACTTCTGAATATCTTCAAGGTATTCGGGCATACGCCGGAGCTGGGCACGGTTTTCACTGACACCATTATGGCCATCCTCAAGGATGGTGAGCTCGATTGGCTCACCAAAGAGTTGATCATTCTCAAAGCGACCCACCGCAACGAGTGCCAATACTGCGTCGTACAGCACGAGACGCTCAGCAAACGCCTGGGTATCTCTGAAGAGAAGATAAGAGATATCGAGGGCGACAGATACAAGACCAGCTCGCATTTTACCGAACCGGAAAAGGCGCTCATGGATTTTACGGTGCAACTCGGCGTCGACGCGAACCGGGTGCCCAAAGCGCTCTGGGACCGTGTGCACAGGCACTTCACCGAACCACAGATCGTCGAGGCCGCTTTCACGATCACCCAATACATCGCCGTAAGCAAGTTCGGAGATGCGCTCGGCGTCGCTCTCGAGCCGGTTTTCTCGGGAATCGATCCGATGCTGCACGTGCCACACCACGGCTGAACACCGCGGTACGACTAGCCCGCATATCTCACCACGGGGCGAGATGATCGCGCGGAGATTTGAATTCACAAGGCATTTTCTGAAGGAGCGGAATACAGGTCGTATTTCCGAGAAGAAGAAAATTCGTTGTGGATTCAAAGATCAAGCCAGCGCCGTCATCGTGGTGAGAAATGCGGGCGATGCGCCGGGTTAATCCGGCATGTTGGTGGGGCTGAGAATGCCCTACAAGGTAAGGAGGCCAACCGCCTTGACCCCGAGTCA
>JBPCXK010000332.1:0-2663 GCA_051008635.1 Gammaproteobacteria bacterium | reverse complement strand
GTATCAATCCCGCGCGGACCTTCGCTTCAGCGTTGCCCGCCGGCAACTGGAGCAGTTGGTGGCTTTATTTGATCGCGCCGGTGGCGGGCATGCTGACCGGCGTTGAGCTCTACCGCCTTTGCTGGCCCGGCCGGGTCGTACGTCGCGCCAAGTTGGTCTGGTGCGACAAACAGCGATGCATTCATTCTGGTTATGTGCCGGGTGATACAACAAACGCATTTGGCTCCGACGAGGTGCGAACGGGCGATGCAAACACACGACAGGAGAATCGATGAACACTACACGGTACGACGTCATCGTCGTCGGCTCCGGCGCGGGCGGCTCGGCGGTCGCCTACCGTCTGACGCAAGCAGGCAAACGCGTGTTGTTGTTGGAGAAGGGCGGGTACCTGCCTCGGGACGGATCCACGCTCGATGTGAAGACGGTGTTCACGCAGGGACGCTTCACGAACAAGGTCGAATGGGCGGATGCCAACGGCAAGGCGTTTGTGCCCGGGGAGTTCTATAACGTCGGTGGCAAGACGAAGTGGTACGGCGCGGCCTTGTTGCGCATGGTACCGCATGAGTTCGGCGCCGATCCCGACTTCCAATGTCGAGAGTGGCCCATTGGCTATTCAGACCTGGCCCGGTACTACGCACAAGCCGAAAAACTTCTGCACGTCAATCACTTCGAGCACGAACCAGAGCTGTCCGCACTGATTGAGACGATCTGCCAGGCCGATGAGGGCTGGGAGCCGAAAACGCTGCCGCTTGGCCTCAAGAGGGCGATCTTGGACGATCCGGAAGAGGCCAAGCACTTTGATGGATTTGCCTCCGCTTGCGGCTACAAGTCAGATGCGGAGTGGAATCTCTTGGACCCGATCAGGGCGGCAGAGAATTTCACCCTCGTGACCGGCGCGGAGGTCGTCAGTCTGCAGGCGACGCCTGAGGATCCGCTTGCCATCACCGGGGTGACCTGTCGCGACGGCAGCGCGTACGTTGCCGATTCGGTCGTATTGGCCGCCGGTGCGATGAGCACGCCGCGCATCCTTCAAGAGTATTTCTTGGCCACCGAAACGGCGGCAGCGTTGCCGTGCGCACAAAACGTCGGCGCCTACTTCAAGCTACACGTCAACAGCGCGCTGTTGGCATTCTCGCCGTTTCGAAAACATGACGTGTTGCGCAAGACTGCCATCTTCTTCAACGAACGCTTCCCCCACAGCACCGTGCAGTGCTTGGGTTGGATGGACGGCGACATGCTCGGTGCGCAGTTGCCCGCCGCAGTGCCGAAATTCGTGACCCGCGCGGCGGGTGAGCGCGCCTACGGCTTTTTTGTCACCACCGAGGACGGCTCGCACGCCGACAATCGGATCATCTCGGCCGGCCCGGATGGCCGGCCGACCATGGACTACGATCTCAGCCGAGTTCCAGCATCGGCAGCCGAACACGATGCGGTCGTTCGCGCGTTCAGCCACACCCTATTGCACGCGAAGATGGTGGGCGTCGATCGTCATATGGGCTTGGCCGGCACTGCGCATGCGTTAGGCAGCACCGTGGCGGGCACATCGCCGCAAACTTCAGTCGTGGATCGTCAAGGCAAGGTGCACGGCATGCAGAACGTGTACATCGCCGACGGGGGTGTCTTACCGCGGTCGAGTCGGGTCAATCCCGCGTTCACCATCTACGCCTGGGGTCTGCGTCTTGGCGATCACCTTGCAAACGGAGAGCATCGATGAATCAATACGTTGTCGTACCGGCTCGTTTCGACACCGGCAGAGTCCTGATTGGCGGATTTGCCGCCACGATTGTCATTACGTTAATGATGTACTTCGGCGCATCGATGATGACGGGTGCACCATTGGACATTGCCGGTGAGCTCTCCGGGATGATCGGCGCGCCGTGGATCGTCGGCATGGTCATCCATTTCGCGCTCGGCACGGTGGCGTTTTCGTTTGCTTATGCTTTCGTGGTGTGCCGGTTTCTACCGGGCAGCGCCGCGCTTCGCGGTGTGATGTGGGGCGTCATATTGTGGCTCGTGGCGATGCTGATCATGGGACCCATGATGGGCAAAGGCTTGTTCATGGGTGCCACGCCGGCCGCCATCGCCTCGTTGGCGGGTCATATTGCCTACGGTTTGACACTCGGCCTCATCGTGCCGATTCCACCGGAGCGCGCATGATGCGTTTACGCATGCGACGATTCACCATGAGCGTTCTGGTGTTGGGTGCGGTGTTCTACGCTGCGCTTGCGCGGGCCGACACGGTTATCGGAGTGGACGCAGTCGGCATAACGGTGCATGACATGGACACCGCCCTCGCGTTCTACACCGAGGTGTTGCCGTTTCGGGTTGTCTCGGACCGCGAAGTGTTGGGCACGCAGTACGAACACCTGCTCGGCGTGTTCGGTCTGCGCGCGCGTATTGTGCGCTTGGCGCTGGGTGATGAGCACATCGAATTGATTGACTATATGGCGAAGGAGGGCCGGCCGATCCCGCTCGACAGTCAGAGCAATGACGAGTGGTTTCAGCACATCGCCATTATCGTCAGCGATATGGATCGGGCCTACGCGCGTTTGCGTAAACATCGCGTGACGCACGCCTCGCCGGCGCCGCAACTCCTGCCCGATTGGAACCCGAACGCCGGTGGTATCGAAGCGTTCTACTTTCGGGACCCGGACGGCAACCAC
>JBPCXK010000331.1:0-11142 GCA_051008635.1 Gammaproteobacteria bacterium | reverse complement strand
GGTTCGCAGCGATGCGTCGGGTGATAACGAGAAAAGTAGTGTTCCGTTTGCCCAGTATCGTTCGGCTGACTGGCTGGCGAGAACGCATGCGTTTACCTCGTTGCCGACAGTGAGCAGCCTTCGCAGCCTTCGACTGCTGGAGAACAGGGAGCCCGGCTCGCGACCGTTCGTGGGTTTCGGTGCACCAAGATTCAGTCCTGCGAACGGAGCAGAGTCCGGCACCGGCAGGCGCGCCCATGAGGTTGCGGTTCGCGCACAGGTGGAGACCCGCGCCGTAGACTCCGCGGATCTCGGTGCGCCACCGCCGCTCCCAGAGACCGCGGAAGAACTTCGCAGGGTTGCCGCGGCGTTGGGTGCAAACGAGCACACGGATGTCTATTTAGGGGCTTCGGCGACAGAGCACCAGGTTCGATCGATGAACCTGTCTTCCTATCGCGTAATCGCGTTCGCGATACCCTCTGAAGCTCCCACAAAACCGCGTAGATGGCTTCCGCAAAAAGCCTAACGACACCCGTCAGAGGTTCCCCGCGAACTTCCTTAGCAGTGAGCGCGCAATGAACCACGCAATAGTGCCGACTACAATCCCCTCGAAGCCACCCACAGCAATATCGGTGGGTGTGTGAACCCGAAGGATCGGTCGGGAGTAGCACACTGCCAGAGCCCAGGGCAGCAGCAGGTAGAACAGCCAGGCCCTACGACCTGTCACGTACGAGACCGCCATTGCCAACAAGAACGTCGCGAAAAACATGGCGGACAATGAATGACCCGACGGGAACGAATAGCCAGTCTCGTCGACCCAGTGCTCCCGGATCTCTGGCGCAAGCAACACTGGCGAAGGGCTTTGCTCCAACACTTTGAGCAATGATGCGCCGCGCCTTGCCTTGTCACCCAAGCCATAGAATTCGTCCGCGCGCATTCCGAGCGGGCCCGAACCGTTGTCGCCCGCCAGCCACACTATGTTTGGTCGGGGGATCTTGAGAGCCTCCTTCACTCCGTGTTCATTGAGCGCGGCGCCTCCACCGGCGAAGACAGCAGCGAGTACGATGACGAGTACTGCCTCTTTCCAACGTTGCCTGCCGGATAGTCCAGTGCGAGTCACCAGGAGCAAGAGCACAAGAACACCAACGATCGGTGCGCCAAATTTGCTACCTGATCCGGATACCCAGTACGCTACAGCCGCAAACTCGGACGTCAAATCAAAGTACGGCGCTCTGGTGGAATCGACAGCAGGAAGGAAGTATGCCGGAAGCAGCAGCACCCACGTGAACAGCGCCGGCAGGCCGGCCCGCACAAACACTTGGCCGATCCCTATCTCACTGCCGCGCGATGACTCCGGACTTCCCGGCATGGCTTTATTGTCGTCGACTGTCATAGCGATTACCGTCATAGCGTGTGAGAAGTTTCAAACCATACCTCGGCCGGCGTCACTGCCATGCCTCGTGCGGCGCCGTTGCACGAACATGATTGCCGTAAAAGCAAGAAATATCACAAAGAATGAAATGGCCGTCGTGATAGTCCCCAGCGCATACAGCGTCGGCGTGGTGACTGTCGTCGTCATACCAAATATTTCCAGTGGCAGCGTGTTGGTTACGCCCACGGACAGTAACGATCGCGCAAACTCGTCGAAGCTCAGTGTAAACCCGAACAACCCGACACCGATCAGGCTTGGTCCGATGATCGGAACGACGACATAGCGCAACACCTGCCACGGTTTCGCGCCACAATCACGGGCTGCTTCCTCGAACGATTTGTCGAATCGGTTGAAGACCGCGAACATGATCAACAGTCCGAAGGGCAAGGTCCAGGTCAGATGTGCGCCCAGCCCGGACGAGAACCAGGAGGGTTCCAGGTCAAGCCGGTCGAACAGCAGCCCAATCCCCAGCGTGATCAATATCGACGGCACAATCAGGCTCGCCACAGTGACGTAGAAGACCAGGCCGGAACCAAAGAACTTCTTTCTGAACGCCAGACCTGCCGCCAGCGAAAATACGACCGTCAGTACCATCACGATGAGCGCCAGCGCGAAGGAGCGCGAGAACGACGCCTTGAAATCGCCGACCCGTTGTTCCTTGAACAGATCGAAGAACCAGTGAACGGAGAAGCCGTTCATGGGAAAGGTGAGCCCGCCATCGGGGCCCTGAAACGAAAGCACGATGATGGCCAGCATGGGGCCGTACAGAAACAGCACGAACAGCGCAAAGAACACCGCCAGGACAAAAAAGGAGGGGCCGCGTTTTTCGCCCTGAGGGGACACGATCAGAGCTCCTTCCTGATGTTGACCGTGCGCATCAGCAACGCCACCAGCGCGAGCACGACCAGCAGCAACACCACGGCGTCCGCCGCCGCGGCGGGATATTGCAACAGCGCGCGCTTGTTATTCATGGCCACGCCCACGGACGCGCTTTGCCCGCCGGACATCATCTGGACAGTGACGAAATCGCCCATGACCAGCGTGACGACAAAGATCGTGCCGATCATGATGCCCGGCTTGCACAGTGGCACGATCACATACACGAGCGTGCGCCAGCCGTTGGCGCCTGCATCCCGAGCCGCTTCAATCACCGAACGGTCGATGCGCATCATGGAGTTGAAGATGGGCACGACCATGAACAGCGCGTATAAATGGACAAATGCCAGCACCACTGCGAAGTCGGAAAACAGCAACCATTCGACTGGCTCGTCCACGATGCCCAGCCCCAGCAACGCCTTGTTCACCAGGCCGTTACGGCCCAACACGGGTATCCAGGCGATCATGCGGATGATGTTGGAGGTCCAGAACGGAATCGTGCAGACCAGAAACAGAATGATTTGCCATCTTAGCTGCCGCACGTGGAACGCAAGAAAGTAGGCGGCGGTGAAGCCGATAATGAACGTAAACACCCAGGTGAGAAACGTGAATTTCAGCGTGCTGACGTAGATCGTGTACGTAACGGATGACTCGAACAACTCGACATAGTTCGTAAGGACGAAGTCAGGAATCAGCGAGAACTCGGTGTAGTTCCAGAAACTGACCGTGAAAATGATGGCGATCGGGCCGATGAGGAACAACAGCAGTGTTGCGGCCAGGGGAAGGATCTGGAGGTACTTCGTCATGCAAGCGTGTCAGTCTTCAGTCTTTCGTTGTTGGTGTTCTGGCTCAGGAGCGGCTGCAGAGGGTGTCGTTAAACGTAGATTGGCGCTGAGCGCAACGAAGCCCAACGGGCCATTGTTTGTGGAAACCACTGCATGTTGGGCTTCGCTGGCGCTCAGCACCAACCTACGGGTGCCGTGTTTTTGACTTCTGCGACACCCTCTGAAGCCCCGGCAGAAAACAAAAACCCCTTGTCCAAAAAAATGCCGGCAGTGAAGCGCACTGCCGGCGTTCGTTGGACGGCTCCCCGGTCTACGCGGCGATAAACTCGTTCCATTTCTTGACCATATGCCGATTCTCATCCATGACCGAATTCCAGCATTCCACGCGCCCCATGCGATCATGGAAAGAACCGCCATCGCGCGTAGCGCCAGCGGGTTCGAGCTTGTTGCCGAACGGATCGACGATGTCATTCTGTGCGACCTTGCCTTCGAACCAGAATCCCCATTCGTCCGCGCTCATGTGCGCTTTCGAGGTTTCCGGCGCGGCCGAGTAGTAGCCCTGACGCATCAGCAATCCGCCCACCCAACCGGACAGGTACCAGTTGACGTACTCATAGGCGGCGTCCAGCTCCAGTCCTGAAAGGTTGGCAGACAAGCCCAGTCCGCCTCCCCACGAACGGTAACCTTCTTTGAGCGGTTGATAGATGCAGGGAATGCCCTGTGAGCGCACTTTGGTAATCGCCGGTGACCACATGGACTGAATCACGACTTCGCCGGAAGCCATCAGGTTGACGGACTCATCGAAGGTCTTCCAGAAGGCGCGGAACTGACCGGCTTTCTTGGCCTCGGTGAAAATCGCCATGGTCTTGTCGATTTCCGCTTTGGTCATGTTGCCCTTGTCGCCGTATTTCACTTCGCCCATGGCTTCACACACCATGGCGGCATCCATGATGCCGATCGACGAAATATTCAGGATCGACGCCTTGCCGCGAAACTCCGGGTTCAACAATTCCGTCCAGCTATCGATGGGCCGGCCAATCAGGTCCGGGCGAATGCCCAAGGTGTCGGCGTTGTAAATCGTTGGCACCATCGTGTACCAGTTGGTCATGCCGGAAGCGAACTGCTTATCGCCGGGTTTTTCGACAAAGCTGACCGTATGCGGCGCCGTGCCCTGGGCGATCTTGGACTCCGGCGTCAGTTTGCCATTCTTGAAAATGCCGACGATCTTGTCGAAGTACTTCAGCTTGCCGATATCCATCGGCTGCATGTTGCCCGATCCCCAGACCTTCTTGAGCGTGAAGTACTCTATGTCGGCAATATCGAACGACTTGGGCTGCGTGGCGACGCGCTGCGCCGTGGAGTCCGTGTCCAGCGCGGTCATCTGCAGACCGAAGCCCAGATCCTCTTTGCACTGCTTGGCAATCTCGTTGATGTTGGACACACCGGTGCCGAACTGACGCAGCGTGACGTCCTTGATGTTCTGCGACCATATCATCGGGAAACCGCCACTGTACGCAGCGACACCAGCCGCGGCGGCGGCGCCGCGCTTCAATGCCGCTCTGCGGCTGATCTTCTTTGCGCTTACTTTGTTGTCTGTCATTTACTTTCTCCTCTGAGGTAGGGCCATCATGTGACCAGATGGATTGCGTTCTCGCTCCAGCTTGCAATAACCTGATCGCCGATGGCGACAGGGGAATCATAAAATCTGCCTTCGTCCAGCAGCACGGAAAAGTCGTCGAGCTTCGGGGATTG
This sequence comes from Gammaproteobacteria bacterium, assembly GCA_051008635.1. Taxonomy (GTDB): domain Bacteria; phylum Pseudomonadota; class Gammaproteobacteria; order JBPCXK01; family JBPCXK01; genus JBPCXK01. The sequence continues at coordinate 6,318 of JBPCXK010000331.1, read as the reverse complement.
CAGGTCGACCCGCACACTGGCGCCCTGATATTCAATGGCGCTGACCTCGGCGCTCAGATAATTTGCCGTGTAATCCGAGAGGCCCGCCGGTGCGAGGGAAATCCGGTCCGAGCGCAACGCCACGGTGGCGCGACCACTGCTGCTGGCGGCGTTACCGCGGGTTTTGAAAACAACCCCGCCCTCGGATTCGACCTCTACGCCGTCGTCGCCCGTAGCACGCAGCGTACCCGAGATCACGTTGTGTCCGCCGATAAAACGTGCAACGAAATCCGAGGTCGGCGCGTTGTAGATTTCGCGCGGTGGGGCGGCTTGCTCGATCTTGCCGTCGTTCATCACCACGACCCTATCAGCGACCGCCATCGCTTCCTGCTGTGAGTGTGTGACGTGCAGGAAGGTGATATTCAACTCCTGCTGCAGGCGACGCAGCTCCGAGCGCATGCGCACGCGCAGGAAAGGGTCCAGCGCGGAAAGCGGCTCGTCGAGCAACAACACAGACGGATTGGTAATGAGTGCTCGTGCCAACGCAATGCGTTGCTGCTGGCCGCCGGAAAGCTGCGCGGGCAAACGTTCGCTGTGGCTGTCCATATGCACCAGAGCGAGCAGTTCCCTGGCGCGCGCGTGACGTTCGGCCTTCGGCTTTCCGCGCATGCGCAAACTGAACGCAACGTTGTCGAGACAATTGATATGCGGGAACAGGGCGTAGTTCTGGAACATCATCGCCGTGGCGCGGTCGGCAGGATTCAACCCTCCAACATCCTGCCCGTCGATTTCGATGCGCCCGGAAGTGGCCGTCTCGTGACCTGCCACCATCCGCAGCGTCGTCGTTTTACCGCAGCCGGAAGGCCCGAGAAGACAACAATAGGCGCCCGCCGGAATTGCCAGATCGATATGGTCAACGGCCGTCACGGTCCCGTATGACTTCGCAAGGGATGTTAGCTGGACGGATCCTTTCATGAGCGCTCTGAGTAGTGTATTGGAGTCGTTGTTCTACTCAACGAATAATCATACCGCTTTTGTATCGGCAGATGGAACCGCAGGGAAAGGCTACGCGTTTGAAGCCAGGCTCGCCTTCGTATTACCGACGCGATGGCTGTGATTGAGTTGCATATTCAACATCCGTAGCGTCGCTTCGATACCAGCAAACACCTGGTTGGCATTGACGCCGCGGGTTTTCAGCGTGCGATTGTTACTGTCGCGCCAGGTGATGAAGCACTCCACCAGCGCGCTGGCGCTGCCGCCCTTGGGAATGCGGACCTGGTAGTCGAGAAGATCCGGGAATTCGAAGTTTCTTCTGTCGAGAATCTTTCTTAACGCTGCGATGAAAGCGTCGAAGCCACCGTTGCCGGCGCCGGACGATTTGATGATTTCCTCGCCGAGCCGCACGCGGATGGCTACATTAGACTCCAGGCCCAAGCCGCTGGTGATCGAGCAGTTCAGCAGTTCGATATGGCGCTCACCCTTGCTTTCGAGAATATCCGCAATGATGAAGGGCAGATCGTCCGGCGTGATGACGGCTTTGGAATCGCCCAGCTTGACGATGCGTTCCAGCACCTTGGCCTGATCTTCTTCAGACAGGCTGATACCGAGCGCGTCGAGATTCTTCTGCAATGAAGCCTTGCCGCTCATCTTGCCGAGCGCGTAGGCGCGAGCGCGGTCGAAGCGGTCGGGGCTGAGCGCGGTTTGATACAACTCCCCCTTCTGATCACCATCGGCATGGATACCGGCCGTTTGAGTGAACACGTCCGCACCCACGATGGGCGCATTGTCGGCGACCATTTTGCCGGAGAAGTTTTCGACCATCTGGCTGAGCGTATGGATCTTGGTTTCGTCGATCACGAGCTCGACGTTCATCTTGTCGCGCAGCACGGTAGCGACTTCCGCGAGCGACACATTGCCCGCGCGTTCGCCCAGACAGTTGACTGTGCAGTGAAGGCTGGAGATACCTGCATCAATTGCGGCCATGCAATTGGCGGTCGCCAGCCCGTAATCGTTGTGAGGGTGAAAATCGAAATGGCTCTCGGGGAACCGCGTGCGCATGTCCTTCAGGCTGTCGCGCACTTCGCAGGGCGACATCACACCCAGTGTGTCGGGTAACATGTAGTGATCGATCGCCAGATGCTGAAGGTTGTCCATCATCCGGTACACATACTCGCGGCTGTTGCCGTAGCCGTTAGACCAGTCCTCCAGATAGACGTTGACCGACAGCCCCGCGGATTTGGCGTAATCGACCGTTCTGCGAATATCGTCCAGGTGTTGATCCAGGGTACGACGCAGTTGCTCCCGGCAGTGTTTCTCGCTGCCCTTCGTGAGCAGGTTGAGGACGCTGCCGCCGGCGCCCTTGATCCAGTCGACGCTGCGCTTGTGATCCACGAAGCCGAGCACTTCCACTCGATCCTCATAGCCCTGCGTCGCCGCCCATTCGTTAATCTTGCTGACGGCTTCCTTTTCACCCGCGGAAACACCGGCCGATGCCACTTCGATTCGGTCCACGCGCAGGGAGTGAAGCAGTGCTTTCGCAATGCTGACCTTCTCGGCCTGTGAGAATGAAACGCCCTGTGTCTGCTCCCCGTCGCGCAGGGTAGTGTCCATCAGTTCGACTCGACGGACTTCGGTGTTCATGATGACGACCTTTTGATTTCTGTTCTGAACGGCGGCAGGGCTGCGGGGTCACACCCAAAGTACGGGGTTTAGACCTTCCATTTCACGTACTACCAGCCCCAACTGCCCGGCCCGGTTGCCCAATGGCGGCAGCCGCGACAGTCAGCTGTAACGCCTGCTCTTGAAACTCACCGTGCGTTTATAGTCGTCCATGCTACCGACCTTGCGCATATCGGCCCAGGTGCCCTTGTAGTAAGGCACGACGTTCTCGTCCACGGCTTCGGTGGTCACATCGCCCGCGATGCCGCTGGGGTAGGCGAACATCATGAACACCTGTCCCTTTTTGATATCCGGTTCGACATAGGCCATCGCATAGGTCGCGCCGTAGTCGTTGAACAGTTCGACCACGTCGCCGCTTTCGACACCGAGTTCGGATGCATCGCCGGGGTTGATTTCAACCGGCGACATCGGGTAACGGCTCTTGCGAAACTCGATGTACCGGTCGTGATAGGCGCTCTGCCAGATGTGGTTGGTGCGACCGTTGTTGACCCAGAAGCGATACTTGTCCTTCTGTGCCTGCACCGGCTTCAGCAGACCCTGCCACGGTGACGGTTTGAAGTGCGCCTTGCCGTTGTCGGTCGAGAACTTGTTGTCGGTGTAGATCATCTCGGTGCCGATCAGCTCGCCGTCTTTGTACTCCTTGATCGGCAGCTGTACGCCGTTGTTACCCATCGCCCGCAACCGCTCGTAGGTGGCCAGGCCGCCGGTGCCGCCGCCCTGGCTGTCGATGCCTTCGGGTTGGCGAAAGCCGTCATTGAACGCGTCTTCTTCGGTTTCCCAGTCGAAGCCGCCGAAGCGCACGGCCATCTCACCATTGCCGGCCTGCTCATAGCGCGATTTGAGGGCGTTGGCGATGTCGGCGGCGATCAGACAGTCGGGTTTGGCCGAGCCTGGCGGGTCCATGAACTTCTCGGACAAGCGCAGCCGGCGCTCGCCGTTCATGGAGGTCAAATTCATCTCGCCAGGATGCGCGGCCGGCATCATAAGGTGTCCGGTCTGCGCGAACACGGTGGGATACAGATCGATGGTCGTCACGAACAGACCGCCCTGCTTGCTCACTGCTTTGTAAACGATGTCGATCATTTCCTCGCTCGTCGCACCGCGCGCCGTGGCCATCGCTTCGCGTACGATGTTGGTGCGTCTGATTACAGATTCGCGGTACTGCTCGGCGTTGCACGTTGTCTGGAATGAATTACATGCCCAAACCGTAAGCATCTTGCCATTGCCGTTGATGATCTCCTGATCGACATACGGCGCCGGGCGTGGGCCAGGGTAGGGCGGCCTGGTGTAGCCTTCCTGGTGGCCGCCCATGCGCACAACGCCCGTGCCGCGGCGTCCCACATTGCGGGTGGCGAGCACCAGGTCCACCAGCGAGGATTGTATGCCGTAGTTGTTGTTACCCCAGATGATGCCTTTTTCGTAGGCGTGCATGGTGCGCGGCCGATGCCCCGACGCTTTCGGTTTATACGACCACTCGGCGGCCTGTTTGAGCTTGTCGACCGACACACCGGTGATTTCGCTGGCCTCTTTGAGGCTCATACGGTTGGCGGAGAGCGCTTCGTCAAAACCGTCGGTGTGTTTTGAGATGAAGTCTTTGTCGTGCCAACCCTGCTCGACTACGTGGGTGAGCAACGCATTGAACAAGGCAATGTCGGTGCCCGGTTCGATGTCGAGATGCAGCACGCGGTCTTTACCTGCGACCTGTTCGGCGATAGCGATCGATGGTGTGCGGCGCGGATCGACGAAAATGACCCTGGCCCGATCCGCACTTTCTCCCTGGAAGCGTGCTTCTTTTTTATCGACTGTCTTGCCTTGCAGGTTTGGTACCCAGTGGGCCAGAAAATAGTTGGTCTGATTTTCATACGGGTTATTGCCGATCGACCAGATCACGTCGGCAAGCTCCGCGTCTTCGTAGCTGTTGTTGAGCTCGCCGATACCCATGTCGCGCGAAGCATGGCATTCCGAGTTGTAGGCCGGGCGGTTGTGAATACGCACCATCTTTGTTTGCAGCGCCGAGAACATCAGCTTGCCCGTTCCCCAGGTGTTCTCGAAACCACCGCCGGCGCCACCGTGATCGAAGCAGTTGAACATCAGCTGATCCGGGCCGTCGGTGTCGAGAATTTTTTGTGTCAGTCCGGTGTAGATATCCAGCGCCTGCTGCCAGGGCGTCGCAAGCCACTGGTCGCCGGTGAACAGTTGCGGATGCTTCAAGCGGTTAGCGGACGCCCCTTCGCCGTTCCACATCACACCGGCCAGTTGACCGCCGCGCGTAGACGACAGGCCCTGGTTGACGACGCAGTTTTTGTCGGGCGTGATCAAAATGTTGTGGCGGCTGCCGTCCTTATCCTGGATGGTGTTCACCATCGCGGGGGTGAGGATGACTTCCTCAGGCCCCAGCTGGCGGCGGAAATCCAGCCCCAACGCGTTTTGCTCGGGTGCGCGTCCGCCTTCTTTGTTTTCCGGCCATTTGTAAACATGATAGCCGCAGCCGACGATGCAGAAGTGACAGACCATGTGTGTTTTCCGGGCGCCGGCAGGCGGCGCGGGAATGCGGTCTCGATATTTCACCATGTGGTTTGCGCTCCTACAGCAGGTTGCTCAAGCGGCCATAGATATGACCTTGTACGCCGACCGCGCTGATCGCGCCGTCGTCAGCCACGGCAAGCTCGATATGCGGCAACGCTTCGGTGGCCTGACCACAGACCTGTTGGCCGGCCTTGTCCGGATCAAAGATGCTGAAATGACCAGGCAACGAAACGTGCGTGATGCGGCGTGGTAACTGACGGGATAGCCCATGTGTGTACACAGCGCGCTGTACGCTACGATGTCGTTATCGGGGCCTGCGCCGCCAGGCACGGGCGCGCCCGTTCTGAGCAACACGCACGGCGAGCTCTCGTCCGGGTAAGTAAAGTTGAGCGGCTGGCCCACGGCCAACTCTGCGAGTCTGGCCACCGCTTTCTGCGGATAGTCGAGTGTAGCGCCGGCAGTCTCGGCGGCGTCTTGAGCAGCGGCCGGCGCCGTCCATGCGGCCGATGCAGTGACCGCCCCGGCCGCGCCGCCGGTTTTCAAAAACTCACGGCGAGTGAATGTAGACATGGTTGACTCCTCCTGCTTATCGGTGAAGTTGGCGATCAGCGTCTCGTGTTGCGTTGAGCGCGTACAGAAAGTATAGCCGCCTTTTCAGAGGGCCATCGGCGAATAAGCACATCGTCCAGGTGTTGGTCCAGGGTGCGGCGCAGCCTGCTCCCGGCAGTGTTTCTCGCTGCCTTTTGTGAGCAGGTACGTTCCGGCGCCCTTGATCCAGTCGACGCCGTGCTTGTGATCCATGAAGCCGAGCACTTGCGCTCGATCCCATGGCCTTGCGTCGCCCGCCCACTTGTTAATCTTGCTGACGGCTTCCTTTTGGCTCACGGAAACATCGGCCGATGCAGCTTCGATTCGGTTCCACGCGCAGGGAATGCGGCAGCGCTTTCGCAATGCTGACCTTTTCGGCCTGTGAGGATGAAACGCCCCGTGTGCTCTGCGTCGTCCGGGGTAGTGTCCATCAGAACGGCAGCCGGGTCGAAACCGCGTCATTGTCTCCCGCACCCCCATACGGGTGTCCACGCGATAAGAGGCCGAGCGGATGATGTGACGTGAACGTATGAAGAGATAGAGTAG